>NZ_JBFBDY010000006.1:0-49673 GCF_040683475.1 Kitasatospora sp. NPDC093558
GCGCGCCGGCCAGCGAACCGACCGCCATCGCGGTGTTCAGCAGACCGTACTGGCCGGCGCCGACCTTGAAGGTGTCGTGCGCGAAACCGGCCAGCAGCGTCGGGAAGTTGAAGCCGAAGGTGCCGATGAACCCGGCGAGCACCATCGGCCAGAGCAGCTCGGGCCGCTCCTTCACGTACCGCAGCCCTTCGCGCAACTGCCCCTTTTCGCGGGCGATCGGCTCGGTCGGGCGCAGCTCGCTCTCCCGCATCGCGAGCAGTCCGCCGATCACGGCGGCGAAGGACAGCGCGTTGACGGCGAACGCCCAGCCGCTGCCCACCGCGGCGATCAGCAG
Organism: Kitasatospora sp. NPDC093558; assembly: GCF_040683475.1. Classification (NCBI taxonomy): domain Bacteria; kingdom Bacillati; phylum Actinomycetota; class Actinomycetes; order Kitasatosporales; family Streptomycetaceae; genus Kitasatospora; species Kitasatospora sp. NPDC093558. The sequence goes on from NZ_JBFBDY010000006.1 coordinate 335, forward strand.
GCCCGCGACGGCGGGGCCGACCAGGCGCGCGGTCTGGAAGTTGGCGGCGTTCAGGCTGACCGCGTTGGCGAGGTCCTTGGGGCCGACCATCTCGGCCACGAAGGCCTGCCGGGCCGGGTTGTCCACCACGGTGACCAGGCCGAGCAGCAGGGCGAAGGCGTACACGTAGTACGGCGTAACGATGCCGCCGATCGTCATGACGGCGAGGCCCGCGGCGAGCAGGCCCATCGCGCCCTGGGTGTAGATCAGCAGCCGGCGCTTGGGCATCCGGTCGGCGAGGACGCCGCCGAAGAGGCCGAGCAGCAGCATCGGCAGGAACTGCATCGCGGTGGTGATGCCGACGGCGAGCGGGCTGCCGGTGAGGCTGAGCACCAGCCAGTCCTGGGCGATCCGCTGCATCCAGGTCCCGGTGTTGGACACCACCTGGCCGGCGAAGTAGTAGCGGTAGTTGCGAACGCGCAGTGAGGAGAACATCCCTCTGGGCCGGGTGAAGTTGGCTCCGGTCGGGGATGCGGCCGAGTGGGTTCGGCCGGGAGCGGCGGGGTCGTCCGCCGCGGTGCGTTCGTCGGGGTCGTCGTCGCCGTTGCCCGGCAGCCCCGTGGGGGCGGGTGCCTGGCTGTCGGCGGCCGCGGCATTGGCCGTGGCGGGGTCGGTGGTCGGTTCGTCGGTACGGATGGCGGCGGCTGCTGCGGCCGGCGGTGTCACGGTGTTCTCCCCTCGCGGCGTGACGGCCCGTACGGCGGCCGTCACGCTCCTGGTTTCAGTGGTCGGTCCTGCGGTGATGCGGTGCTCCTTCTTCTTCCGGCGGCTGGCCGGAGTCGGTGTGCCTAGAGGTGTGCGAGCTTGTAGAGCACGGGCGCGGCCTCCCGGAGGACGGCCCATTCCTCCTCGTCGAGCCCTTCGGCGAGCTCGGCGAGCCAGGCGTTGCGACGCCGGCGGCTCTCCGCCAGGATCGCCTCGGCCTGCTCGGTGCTGCTGACGACCACCTGGCGGCGGTCCTCGGGGTGCGGCTCGCGCCGCACGAGCCCCTTCTCCTCCAGCATCGCGACGATCCTGGTCATCGAAGGAGGCTGCACGTGCTCCTTCCGGGCGAGCTCACCCGGCGTCGCCTTCCCGCACCGGGCGAGGGTGCCGAGCACCCCCATCTCGGTAGGGCTCAGCGACTCCTCGACCCGCTGGTGCTTGAGCCGGCGGGAGAGGCGCATCGTGGACGACCGCAGCTGGTTGACGGCTGCGAGGTCCTGCTCGGACATCTCGGGCATGGTCTTTAGCCTACGTCATTACTCTCGCTAACGAAAATTGGTTCCCGCCCCCACCACCGCCCCCACCACCCTCCGCCCGGTCCACCGCCGCGCCGGAAGATCGCCCCGGTGCCATATTGGACATAGGTCTCGACTCCCAGAAGGGCCGACCAGACATGTCCGACCTCGCCGCCGACCAGGCCGCCTCCGACGGCACCGGCTTCGCCCGGCTCGCCCTGGTCACCATCGACTGCGCCGACCCGGTCGCGCTGGCCGGGTTCTACGGCGAACTGCTCGGCTGGGAGACCCGGCACGCGGACGAGCACTTCGCGATCCTCGACAACCCCGAGGGCGGCAGCCCCCTCGCCTTCGGGCGGGTCAGCGGCTACCGGCCGGAGCCGTGGACGGAGCCGGACGGCGGCAAGCACTTCCACCTCGACTTCTACGTCGACGACCTCGACGCGTCGATCGCCCACGCCCTGGAGCTCGGCGCCACCGAGCCGACGTACCAGCACGGCCGGACGCTCAAGGTGCTGATCGACCCAGCCGGGCACCCGTTCGGGCTAGCCCCCTTGGAGTAACCCTCAAACGAGCCTGGGAGACTCGCGGAGGGGATGTCAGGACTTGGTGCCAAGATCTTGCAGGCCCCGTAAAGGTCCACGCTGACCTGCGACTTCACGAAAACGCCGAACATTGTGCCGATGCCGGGCAGTGGTTACTGTCCCCGTTGTCAGGGGCACCACACGCCAGGTCTCCCTTCGGCGGACCCCCTCCGTGCCCACGCCGCACGCCCCCGTATGCGTTCCACCGGCCGTTTCCCCCCGTCCCGGCCGTCCCGCGTCCGCCCGAGCCCTGGCGCCCTCCCCTCCTCATCCGTCCAGGGAGCTGTCATTGGGTGAGATCCACCATGCCGACCACGGCTGGATAACACCGGCGGTCTCGTACTTCGTCGCCTGTCTCGGTTCGTTCGTCGCCCTGCGCAGCGCCCGCTGGGCGCTCGTCTCACAGGGCCGCACCCGGGCCACCTGGCTGCTCTTCGCGGCCACTTCGCTCGGTGCCGGGATCTGGTCCATGCACTTCATCGCGATGCTCGGGTTCTCCGTGACCGGCGTCGAGATCACCTACCGGCCGGGGCTGACGGTGCTCAGCCTGCTGGTCGCGATCGCCGTCGTCGGCGTCGGCCTGTTCACCGTCGGGTACAGCAAGCGCCCGGTGCTGTCGCTGCTAGCCGGCGGCCTGACCACCGGTCTCGGGGTCGCGGCGATGCACTACCTCGGCATGGCCGCGATGGTGCTGCCAGGGCACGTGCACTACGACCGGACGACGGTCGGACTGTCCATCGGCATCGCGGTGTTCGCGGCGACGGCCGCGCTCTGGGCCGCGCTGAACATCCGCGGCACGCTGGCCGTCCTGGCAGCGGCGCCGGTGATGGGCGTCGCCGTGTGCGCGATGCACTACACGGGCATGGCGGCGCTCGCCGTCCGGCTCGACTTCGCGCAGAGCACCCAGGGCGGTGTGATGGCGCTGGAGTTCATCTTCCCGCTCGGCGTCGGGCTCGGTTGCTACGTGTTCTTCGGCGCGCTCGCCTTCGCGGTGTCGCCGAGCAAGTCCGCCGCCCAGCCCGTCTTCGTCGGCCACGCCGCACCCCTGGCCGCGCGTAGGCGCTGAGCGTCGGCGCCGAGCGTCGCTCAGCGCACGTCGGAGGCCGGGCCCGTACTCAGCGGGCCCGGCCTCCGGCGTTCGCGCGCCCGCTACTCGGGGCTGCCGAGCAGCCCGGTCAGGTGTTCCGGCGTGGCCACCGGGCACACCTTGTGGACGAAGTCCCGCCGCAGCGCGTGGTACGGCTCGCCCGTGCGGTAGAAGTTGGCGTGCATGCGCCGGAGTTCCTCCGCCCGGTGGTCGGCGAGCGGGCGCTCCTCGTCGTCCGCGGCCAGCCGGCGCTTCTTGTCGACCAGCCGCGCGGTGAGCTCCGGCGACGTGGCGAGGCGGGCCGCCTCACGGGCCACCCAGCGGCGGAACCCGGCCGCGTCCCCGCCCTGCGTACGGTCCACCAGGCCGATCCGGCGGGCGTGTTCGGCGCCGACCGGCAGGGCCTCGGTGGTCAGCCGCTCGGCCCACTCGGGGCCGACCCGCCGCGGCAGGGTGTACGTCCAGTACTCGGAGCCGTACAGACCCATCAGCCGGTAGTGCGGGTTGAGCACGGCCGATTCGCGGCACCACACCTCGTCGGCGGCGATCGCCAGCATCAGCCCGCCGGCGGCGGCGTTGCCGGCCAGCGCCGAGACGGTCAGCTTGTCGGTCGTGGTGAGGATCGCCTCGACCACGTCGTCCATCGCGTTGATGTTCTCCCACGACTCCAGCGCCGGGAAGGGCGCGCCCTCGATGACGTTGAGGTGGATGCCGTTGGAGTAGAAGTCCCGGGCCGCGCCGAGCACCAGCACCGAGGTGGGCCGGTCGGCGGCGGCGCGGTAGGCGGTGAGCAGGCGGCGGCACTGTTCGGTGCTCATCGCCCCGCCGGCGTAGGAGAATTCGAGGAAGCCGACGTCGCCGTCCTCGTGGTAGCGCAGCTCCGACCAGGTGTCGCGGCGGGCGGCGGCGGCCGGGGTCACCGGCACCTCGCGGACGCGGTGCAGCTCGTCGGCGAGCGCCGTCGCGGCGGGCAGCTTGAAGGTGGCGGGCCCGCCCGGGGTGCGGCGCGGGCGCAGCTGGGGGATCCACACGGCGCCGTCCACGGTGGCCCGGCAGATCGCGCCGTCGCGGGTCGCGAGCACCTCGCCGGGTACGGGTCCGCGCAGCTCGTCCTCGGGGTGTCCGCCGTGCAGGAAGTACTCGCGGCCGTACAGCTCGTCGAGGACGCCGGGCTGGGAGTCGGCGGCGCGGAGCTTGCGGAGCACGGTGGCGGTGTCGTCGGCGTCCCAGTCGATCCGGCGCGCGTCCTGGCGCAGGAAGGGCCGAAGCCGGCCGCGGACGTCGGGCCGGTCGTAGTCGAGCGGTTCGGGGGTGAACAGCCCGCCCTCGTAGCGCTGGACGGCGAGCAGGACGGCCTCGACGGCGGCGTCGGCGACCTCGCCCCGGTAGAGCTCGCTCTTGCCGCACTCGGGGACGGTGAACTCGACCGACGCCCAGATGTCGCCCGCGTCCATCTCCTCGACGGCCTGCAGGACGGTGACGCCCCAGCGCTCGGCGCCCTCGGTGATCGCCCAGTCCAGCGAGGACGGGCCGCGGTCGCCCTTGGGTCCGGGGTGCACGATGAGGACGGTCCGGGCGCGCCAGATGTCCTCCGGTACGGCCTTGGTGAGCATCGGGCACACGATCAGCTCGGGGTCGGTCCGGTCCACGGCGGCCCGCATCTGCTCGTCGCCGAGGGCTAGCTGGACGGCGACCCGGTGCCCGCGTCCGCGCAGTTCGGCGTGGACGCGCTGGGTCAGGCTGTTGAACGCACTGGCGATCAGGAGAATGCGCAAGGGGGCCTCCGACGGGGACTGGGGGTCGCGCGCGGAGGCGATGAAACCAGGGCATGGACACGTAATGATTACGGTCGGCCCGTCCCCGCCCGACCCTCACGCACCCCGCACACCTGTGGTCTCGGGGTGTCCCGTGCTTCGCGGTATCTCCCCAGCCCCTCCCCGGAGTTGACCTCCCCCGTTCGCCTTCGTCGGGCTAGGGCGCCCTAGGGCGTGTCTTTCGGATCAGGTCGGAGGGCCGCGGCGTCAGGGTGCGTGCATCGCAAGGCGGAGGAGGGAGTCCATGCGGAGTATCGGCGACCGACGACAACGCAGCGAGGTGCGTGCCCTGGCGTCGCGGCACCCGGCCTGATCCGAAAGACACGCCCTAGCGCGGGAACGCCCGGCGGGCCCGCCAGGTGGTGTGCTCGCGGGACACCGCGTCCTCGGCCTCGGCGGCCAGGCGGGCCCAGCGGGCCTCCGCGTCCGGCGTCCTGAGGTCGAGGTCGGAGAGCTGATTGCCCACGTTCTCCAGCTCGCGCGCGGCCAGCTGGTAGGCGGCGGCGAGCGGGCGGAGCTGCTTGAGCTGCGTCCAGGCGATGATCGACGCGGCCGCGGCGGAGCTGGCGCCGAAGACGTGCACCTGCAGCGCGCCCGTCGCCTGCGCGATGGCCGCCGCCGCGCCGATGATGATCAGCGCGGCGATGCCGAGGCCCCAGGACACCGCCTGCGACTCGCACGCGTCGGCCCGGGAGCGGTACCAGGTGCGCTGGCTCTCGACCCGGGTGCGGAGGTAGAGCGTCCGGCGGGCGGTCAGGGAGCCGGCCCGGGCCAGCCGCATCTCGGGGGTGATCTCGGGGACGGTGCCGGGCGGCACGATCTCCGGGTCCTCGAAGGCCCGCATCACGTCTTCGAGCTGCAGCAGGTAGCCGCGGTCCACGTCGGGCGAGTCCGCCGCGCCGTCGAACGGCCGGGCGCGCACCGAGTACTTCCAGGCGAGCGTCTTCACCGACTCGGCCGCCGCCCGGGCCTCGTACCAGCGGCCCTGCGGGTTGCTGCGGCGCAGGCGGGACCAGAAGTAGCCGGCGACCAGGAAGGCCACCACCGAGAAGAGTGGCGCGATGTCGCCGTCGCCTGCCTTGTCCGGCCCCGGGAGCGAGCCGATCACCGCGGCGATCACCAGCATCGCGATCAGCCCGCGGTACCAGCGGAGCGTCTCGCGCTGTCCGTCCAGCGAGGCCTTGTCCGCCGTCCAGAACAGGTCCGGCAGGAGCTTCGCCTCGTCTCCCCCGGGCGGATCCTGTTGCACCATCGGTCGAGTCCCCTCCCCGTCTCCCCGTCCAGGCAGTATGCCCCCGGTCAACTCCGCTACACAGGCACCTTTTTGACACCTTTCCCACGCGTCCGATTGCCTCCCCCGCCCCGTAACCGATATAACCGGTTACATGCCGCTGCACTGGAAGCTCGTCATCGACTGCGCCGATCCGCTCCGCCAGGCCGCCTTCTGGGCCGCCGCCCTCGACTACGCCGTCGAGGACAACAGCGCCCTGGTCGGCCGCCTCCTCGCGGCCGGTGCCCTCCCCCCGGAGGCCGTGACCGAGTTCGAGGGCCGCCCCGCCTTCCGCGGCCTCCTCGCCGTCCGCCACCCCGAGGACCCGTTCGACCCCGACACCGGCACCGGCCTGGGCCGCCGCATCCTGTTCCAGGCCGTCCCCGAACCCAAGGAGACGAAGAACCGCCTCCACCTCGACGTCCACCCCGGCCCCGGAGCCCGCGAGGCCACCGTCACCCGCCTCCAGGACCTCGGCGCCACCGTCCTGCGCCACGTACAGGAGCACGGCGGCGCATGGACGGTGATGTCCGACCCCGAGGGCAACGAATTCTGCGTGCAATAGCCCGGCCGAAACCGACCGCGGCCCCGCCCTCCACGAAGGAGGACGGGGCCGCGCGGGCCGTACGGCGCTCAGAGCAGGCCGAGGGCCGGCATCAGGTAGTAGAAGGCGAAGACGCCGGCGACCGCGTACATCGGGATCGGGACCTCGCGGCCGCGGCCCGCGGCGATGCGCAGGATGCAGAAGACGATGAAGCCGAAGCCGATGCCGTTGGTGATCGAGTAGGTGAAGGGCATCATCACGATCGTCAGGAAGGCCGGGATCGCGATGGTGTAGTCGGCCCAGTCGATCTCCTTGACCGAGTTGGCCAGGATCAGGAAGCCGACGGTGACCAGGGCCGGGGTGGCGGCCTGTGCGGGAACCATCGTGGCGAGCGGGGTGAGGAAGAGCGCCACCACGAAGAGCAGGCCGGTGACGATCGAGGCGAAGCCGGTGCGGGCGCCCTCGCCGACGCCGGCGGTCGACTCGACGAAGCAGGTGTTCGCGGACGAGGACGTGGCGCCGCCGGCCGCGGTGGCGATGCCGTCGACCATGAGGATCCTGTTGATCCCCGGCAGGTCGCCCTTCGCGTCGAGCAGGTGGGCCTCGTCGGCGACGCCGAGGATGGTGCCCATCGCGTCGAAGAAGCACGACATCAGCACGGTGAAGACGAACAGCGCGCCGGTCAGCACGCCGACCTTCTCGAAGCCGCCGAACAGGCTGACCTTGCCGACCAGCCCGAAGTCCGGGGCGGCGACCGGGTTGCCGGGCCACGCGGGCACGGTGAGACCCCACTTGAGCGCCGGGATGTCGGCGAACTTGTCGATCACCACGGCGACGGCGGTGCTGACCGCGATGCTGATCAGGATCGCGCCGGGCACCTTGCGGATCACCAGGACGAGGGTCAGCAGCAGGCCGACGACGAACACCAGGACCGGCCAGCCGAGCAGGTGGCCGCTGCCGCCGAGCTGCACCGGGACGGTGGTGTGCGCGGCGTCCGGGATGCGGCTGACGAAGCCGGAGTCGACCAGGCCGACGAGGCTGATGAACAGGCCGATCCCGATCGCGATGGCCTTGCGCAGGCCGAGCGGCACCGCGTTCATGACCCGCTCGCGCAGGCCGGTGGCGACCAGCAGCATGATCGCGAAACCGGCCAGGACGACCATGCCCATCGCGTCCGGCCAGGTCATCTTGGGCGCGAGCTGGAGCGCCACGATGGTGTTGACGCCGAGGCCGGCGGCCAGGCCGATCGGGACGTTGCCGATGACGCCCATCAGCAGGGTGGTGAGACCCGCGGTGAGGGCGGTGGCGGTGACCAGCTGGGCGCTGTCGAGGTGGGTCCCGTTCACGTCCGTGGCGCTGGCCAGGATGATCGGGTTCAGCACCAGGATGTAGGCCATCGTGAAGAAGGTGGCCACGCCGCCGCGGATCTCGCGCGGCAGGGTGGAGCCGCGCTCGCTGATCCGGAAGTAGCGGTCCAGGGCGCCGGAGGGCGGCTTGGGCGCGGTGTCGGCGGGCTCGGGCGACTCGATGGTCGACTGGACCACAGGCATGCGTGCGTCCTCTGTGGGGGGCGGAGGATTTGGGGGGAGCACCCCGGGCGACGGTGGCCGGGCGCGGAACTTTAAGTATGGTTTCCCGATCGCACCCACGCTATCTTCGCGCGTAGACCCCCGAGCGGGCGCCGGATGACCCCCCGCGGGCCCGCGCCCCGTACGCTTGGCCCCATGCCCAAGACGCCGCTGCACCCCTCCCCTCCGCCGCTGGAGGCCAACGACGTCGCGATCGTCGGCGGCGGCACGGTGCTGTGGTTCGTCGCCTTCCTGGTGCTGCTCCCGTTCCAGGGCACCCTCTCCGACCACGGCCACGGCACCTGGCCCTGGGTCTGCCTGTCCGGCGGGCTGCTCGGCCTGATCGGCCTCTGGTACTGCCGCGCCCGCCGGGACGCGATCGCCCGCAGCCGCGCCGCCGAGGCCGCCGCGGCGGCGGCCGAGCGCGCCGACGGGACGAGCCCGAACGGGGCCGAGTAGGGCCCGTCCACCCGGTCGGACCGAATAGGCCTTTAGTAGCACGCATCGGACATAAGGCACCCGTAGAGTCGGTGCCATGACGCAGCCTGCCCACCCCGCGGAAGAGCAGCCCGGCGACGGCGACCGCCCCGACGGTGCGCACCCCCTCGGCCTGTTGCCCGGCCGGCGCGGCGGGTTGAGCACTGCGGAGGTGGCCGAGCGGGTCGCGCGCGGGCAGGTCAACGACGTCCCGGTGCGCTCCAGCCGCTCCGCCAAGGAGATCGTCCGGGCCAACGTCTTCACCCGGTTCAACGCGATCATCGGCGTGATGTTCGGGATCATCCTGATCGTCGGCCCGATCCAGGACGGCCTGTTCGGCCTGGTCATCGTCGCCAACACGGCGATCGGCATCATCCAGGAGCTGCGCGCCAAGAAGACCCTGGACAGCCTGGCCCTGATCGGCGAGGCCCGCCCGCAGGTCCGCCGGGACGGCGGCGTCCAGCAGATCGGCGTCGGCGAGATCGTGCTCGACGACACCGTGCTGCTCGGCATCGGCGACAAGGTGATCGTCGACGGCGAGGTGACCGAGGCGGACGGCCTGGAGATCGACGAGTCGCTGCTCACCGGCGAGCCCGACCCCGTCCTCAAGCAGCCCGGCGACCAGGTGATGTCCGGCAGCTTCGTGGTGGCCGGCGCGGGCGCGTTCACCGCGACGAAGGTCGGCCGCGAGGCGTACGCGGCGCAACTGGCCGAGGAGGCGAGCCGGTTCACGCTGGTGAAGTCGGAGCTGCGCACCGGTATCAACAGCATCCTGCGGTTCATCACCTACCTGCTGATCCCGACCGCGATCGGCCTGATCATCAGCCAGCTGGCGGTCGAGGGCCGGGACTGGCGCGAGGCGGTGCGCCGCATGGTGGCCGGCATCGTGCCGATGGTCCCGGAGGGGCTGGTGCTGCTGACCTCGGTCGCCTTCGCGATCGGCGTGATCCGGCTCGGGCGCAAGCAGTGCCTGGTGCAGGAGCTGCCGGCGATCGAGGGGCTGGCCCGGGTCGACACGGTGTGCCTGGACAAGACCGGCACGCTCACCGAGGGCGGCATGGACGTCATCGACCTGCGCGTCCTGTCCGACGGCGAGCCCGGCGCGGTCGGGCAGGAGACGATCGAGCACGCGCTCGGCGTGATGGCCGGGGCCGACGCCCGGCCGAACCCGTCCATGCAGGCCGTCATCGCCGCCTACGGGGACGGCTCGCGGGCCGGCACCGGGGACGGTGGCGGCGTGAACGGCTGGCGCGTGATCGAGGCCATGCCGTTCTCCTCCGCCCGCAAGTGGAGCGGCGTACAACTGCTGGAACCGCAGGGCGGCGAGGCCACCTGGCTGCTCGGCGCCCCCGACGTCCTGCTGCCCACCGGGCACCCCGCGCTCGCCGAGGTGGACGAGCTGGGCGCCAAGGGCCTGCGGGTGCTGCTGATCGGCCGCAACCCCGTCCCGCTGGACTCCCCCGACCCGGCGGCGGGCCTCACCCCGCTCGCCCTGGTGGTGCTGCAGCAACGGCTGCGCGAGGACGCGGCGGCCACGCTGCGGTACTTCGAGGGGCAGCAGGTCCGGGCGAAGGTGATCTCCGGCGACGCCGCGGTCTCGGTCGGCGCGGTCGCCGCCCACCTCGGCCTGCCCGGCGCGGACCACCCGCTGGACGCCCGTACGCTGCCCGCCGAGCCGCAGGCGCTCGCCGACGCCGCCGAGCGGACGAGCGTGTTCGGCCGCGTCACCCCGCAGCAGAAGCGCGAGCTGGTCGGCGCGCTCCAGTCGCGCGGCCACACGGTGGCGATGACGGGCGACGGCGTCAACGACGTGCTCGCGCTCAAGGACGCGGACATCGGCGTGGCGATGGGCACCGGCAGCGACGCGACCAAGGCGGTCGCCCAGATCGTGCTGCTGAACGACTCCTTCGCGACGCTCCCGTCGGTGGTCGCCGAGGGCCGCCGGGTGATCGGCAACATCGAGCGCGTCGCCGGGCTGTTCCTGGTCAAGACGGTGTACTCGGTCCTGCTGGCGCTGCTGGTGATCTTCACCCACTCGCCGTACCCGTTCCTGCCCCGGCACTCGACCGTGCTGTCCACGCTGACCATCGGCGTGCCGGCGTTCTTCCTCGCGCTCGCCCCCAACAACGAGCGCGCCCGGACCGGCTTCGTCAAACGCGTCCTGCGGCTGGCCGTCCCGGGCGGCGCCATCGCCGGCACCGGGACGTTCGTGGCCTACGCGCTCGCCCGCGCCGACCACGCGACGGACCTCAAGGCCGACACCAGCGTGGCCACGCTGACGCTGTTCCTGATCGCCATCTGGGTGCTCGCCATCGTCGCCCGCCCGTACAACTGGTGGCGCCTGCTGCTGATCGGGACGATGGGCGGCGCGTTCTCGCTGGTCCTGCTGGTCCCGTGGCTGTCGGACTTCTTCCAGCTCCGGCTCGTCGGCATCCGCGACCCGTGGACGGGCGTCGGCATCGCCGCGATCTGCTGCGTGGTCCTGGAGATCGCCTGGCGCTTCATGAAACGCCGCGGCTACGAGTGACGCGACGGCCGCACCCGGCCTAACATGCCCCTGAGAGGGGGTGCCGGATGGCGCGCAGGGGTGGGGAGTTGGAGGCGTTCATCGCCTTCCTGGGCGGGCTGCTGGCAGTCGCGCTGACGGCCGTGGCGATGACGGTCCTGCACGTGCTGGAGCGGCCCGCGCCGCCGCCGCTCAGGACGGCCGCGATGCTGACGCTCGCCGTGGTCTGGCTGACCGTCACCGTCACGCTCTACCTGCGCCTGCGGGCCCGCCCCGGAGGACGGACCCGCTGACGCCGGACGGCGGGCTCAGCCCGTTCGGCCCGCTCAGCCCTCGAAGTCCCGCGCCGCGGAAAGCTCGTAGGCCCGGTCCGGCTCGCTGAGCGCGGCCAGCACCTCGAACCGCCGGTGCCACTGCCCGACCGACCAGGCCAGCCCGGCCGCCAGTCCCTCGGGCGTGGCCGCGTGCAGCAGGCCCGGCACCGGCGGCACCTCGAACTCGTCGTCCTCGTCGCCGGCTTCGGCCGCGTCCGGGTCGTACGGCGGCTCCGGCGCGTCCGCCTCGCGGTCGAGCCGCCAGTCCACCGCGGCCTCGTTGCCGTCCGGGCCGACCACGAGCAGTTCCTCGTGCTCCTCGTACGCCACCGGGCACCCGGGCAGCAGCTCCCGCACCACGGCCGGCACCCGGTGCAGCACGCCCTCGGACAGCACGCGCCCGCCCGCGACCTCGCTGGCCAGCGACACGTGGAGCCGCTCGGCGAGGTCCGCCGCAAGCGCCGGGGCGACCGGCAGCAGCGGGTACGGGTGCAGGAGCTGGACGAGGTCGGGGGCGTCCGCGACGACCGCCTCGGTGGCGTCGACGACCACCGTGTGGGCCGGGCGGCGGCCGGTCTCCGGGTCCAGCGGCGGCAACGCCCGCACGACGTCCAGGGATTCGATCCGCTCGGCGTCGACCCGGGCCAACGCGCTGTGGATGCCGTGCAGTTGGCGGTGGCCGACCTCCGCCTCCGGGTCGGTGAGCCGGTCCAGCACCTCGTCAGGACCGTGCGGCTCGGCGAGCAGCGCGGCGAGCGTCGTGCGGACGCCGAGGGCGTGCAGGAACTGCTCGTCCAGCGTGGTGCGGGCCTCGTCGTACAGGCCGCGCAGCAGCGGGTCCGCCCCGGCGGCGCGCAGCCCGGCGGGCTCGCGGCCGTCCAGCACCGGGTGGTCGCGCAGCCACCACGCGGTGTACGGCGGCAGGTCGGCGTACGAGCCGTCCGGCAGCAGGGTGCGGACGGGGTTGACGACGGCGTCGCGGTACGGCGGGCGGGCGAGCGCGGCGAGCGCCTCGGGCCAGGCGTCGTCGTCGATCAGGTCGAGGTCGCGCACGGCCAGCAGCTCGGCGGCCACCGGCGGCACGCCCACGGTGTCGCCGTCGTCGGCGTGCAGGGCGTCGAGCGCGTCCTCGGCCCACTCGGCGAGCCCGTCCGGCGCCTCGTCGAGCAGGCCGGTGGTGTGGCCGCCGGCCGCGCGGTCGGCGGGGGCGGTCGGGTCGAGGCGCTCCAGGTCGTCGGGGTCGAGCACGACGTCCTCGGCCCGGACGAGGACGAAGTCGGCCAGCACGCCGACCGCGCCGAGCACCTCGGGGCCCCAGCGCTCCAGCAGGTCGTCGTCCACCCAGCCGGCGTCGTCCTCGCGCGCGAGCGCCGCGAACGGGCTTCCGGGGAGCACGAGTTCACCGGCCCGGGCGGGCTCGCCCTCGTCGTCGAGGAGCGCCAGCCGGGCCAGCCACGGGTGCTCGCCGACGGCCGGGGCGGCGGCCTTGACCAGCGCCAGGACGGCGTCGGCCAGTTCGAGGGCGGCGTCGAGGTCGTCCTCGGCCACCTCGAAGGAGCGGGTGACGGCGGCCCGCACCTCGGGCGTGTCCAGCACGCCGGCCGGGGTCGCGGTGCCGGCGCCCAGCTTGGCGAGCAGCGGGTGCGCCGCCTCCGGGTGGGCGAGCCGCAGGTCGAGCGCGGCGAGCGCCCCGGCCAGCGACTCGGGGTAGCCGGGGAAGGCCGCCCAGTCGGCGGCGTCGGAGGGCAGCAGGACGCGCCGCGGCCCGGTGACCGTCCGGCCGTCGGCGAGCGGGACGGGCAGCGCGCCGAGCGCCTCCGGGTCGGCCGCGCCGAGCGCCGCGTACAGGTTGCGCCACCAGGCCGGCTCGCGGTCCAGGCCGCCGAGCTGGTCGACCACCTCGGCGAGCGGCACCCGGCGCACGTTCAGCACGCGCAGCTCGGTGCGGCGCTCCAGGCCGGCCGGCAGCAGCCCGGGGAAGATCGGCGCCAGCGCCTCGACCACCGAGCCGTCGGCGCCCTCCAGCAGCGTCGCGTCCCGGGGCCGCAGCGCGGGCGTGCCCTCCTCGACCGGCGCCGGGTGGGGCAGGAACGGCGTGCCGGGCAGCCGCTGCAGGATCGCCGCGCGCAGCTCGTTGTCCAGCGCGCCGTCGCCGAGCGGGCCCGGCACCAGGCCGAGCGAGCCGAGGTCGCCGCCGCGGGCGCGCAGCAGGTCGGCGTAGCTGTCGGCGGCGCGCTCGGTGAGGAACGCGGCGAGCGGCCCCGGGGCGACGTGCCGGCGGGTGGAGTCCAGCGGGTACGAGGCGATGAGCAGCGCGGGCAGGCCGACCGGCTCGTCGCTCGGCGTCGGCGCGTGCAGGACGGGCAGGATGCCGGGCAGCTGCGGGGTGCCGTCCTCGGCCACCGGGACGGCCCAGGTGACCGTCCAGTACGGACGGGTGCGCTCCTCGGTGGGGCGGTCGGCGAGCAGCTCGGGGTCGAGCCGGCCGGAGGCGCCGGCGGTCTGCCAGAGCGTCTGCCGGGGGCGGCCGCCGTCGTCGTCGGTGACGGTCACCTCGGTGACTCCGTCGGGGCGCTGCTCGGAGGCGGTGCGGGTGAGCGTGCGGGTGCCGTCCGGGGTCTCCACGACGATCTCGGCGAGGCCGGGGAGGGTGAGCAGCAGCGCGTCGTCGATGTTGGCCAGCAGGCGGCGCGTCAGGTCCTCGGCGGCGGCGTCGCGCAGCGGCAGCACGACCACCGTGTCGTAGCCCTCGGGCGCCGGGCCCTCGGCCGCGAACGGCAGCCGCAGCAGCGGGACGTGGCCGTCGCGGCGGCGCAGCTCGTCGGCCAGCGAGGGCTGCGCCTCGGCGAGCGCGCGGGCCTCGCCGAGCGACCAGCGCACGCCGCCCGCGGCGCCGAGCACGGCGGGCTCGTCGGTGACGGCGAGGACGGCGGCGAAGCCGACGCCGAACCGGCCGACGCTGGGCGCCTCGCCGCGCTTGGAGGAGGCGCGCAGGGTGGACAGCGACTCGACGGCGGCGGCGTCGAGCGGGGCGCCGGTGTTGGCGGCGGCGAGCACGCCGTCGGCGAGGGTCAGCCGCAGCCGGCCGGGGCCGTGTCCGGCGCGGACGGCGGCGTCGGCCGCGTTCTGCGCCAACTCGACGACCAGCCGGTCGCGGTAGCCGCCGAGGGCGAGTTCCTCCTCGGCGTTGGCGTCCTCCCGGAACCGGGCCGGCGAGGCGGCCCAGGCGTCCAGCACCCGCCGGCGCAGCGCGGCACTCCCGAAGGGGTCCGCGAGGTGCTCGTCCGTGCCGCTGCCGATGATCCGAGGTTCCACTGGACCTGCCGCCTTCCGCCGCCCTGTACGTCGTAGGGCATTCTTCCCTGCCCCACCGACTGCTCCCGACCACGGCCCGCGCCGACCCTGCCGACTGCTCCCGGTCACGCCCCGCGCCGACCCGGTCAAGGGCGTCCCCCCGGAAACGCCGACGGCCCGCCCCGCCGGTGCGGCGGGACGGGCCGCAGGCGGCACGCGTCAGGAGTGGCCGAGCTCCTCGGCCGGGGCGTCCGGCTCGACGGAGCCGGAGGCGCGGTCCGGGTGGAGCTGCATCGGCTCGACCACGAGCTCGTCCAGGATCAGCTCGGACGGCGCCGGCGGGGCCGGGATCACGGCCGCCTCGGAGTGCCCGCCGCAGCCGTACGCGAAGGAGACGATCTGCCCGTCGGCCGGCCCGAACTCGTTGCCGCACACGCCGAAGGCCTGCCCGAGCGTGCCGCCGATCGGGATCAGGAAGCCGCAGCTGTTGCACGAGGCGGGCGCGGACTGCGCCATCGGGGTCTGCGGGCCGTGGGCCTTCTCCCAGCGGTCGGCGGCCAGGTGCAGGCCGAGCCGGGAGAGCACCCGGCTGCGGCCCATGCCGAGTTCCTCGGCGACGGCGTTGATCTGCGCGCGGACCGGGGCGGGCTGGACGCCGGTGTCGCTGACCACGACGTCCTCCTCGGCGGCCTGGGCCACCGCGGAGTTCGGCGCGGGCTCGTCCTCGCCGGTCCAGCCGGGCTCCAGGCGCAGGTCGTCGGCGTCGGTGGGGAGCAGGTCGCCGGGGCCCATGTCGCCGGGGCGCAGGCGCTCGCTCCACGGCACCCACTGGGGGGCGAGGACGGCGTCGGGGCCGGGCAGCAGGACGACCTCGTCCAGGGTGACGTTCTTGGCGCGCGGGGCGCGGGCGACGGTGACCGCCCAGTGCCAGCCGCGGTAGGCCGCGTCGAGGCACTCGAAGGTGTGCGTGACGACACGGTCGGCGTCCGCCTGGACTCCGAGGTGCGTCCCGACGGCCTCCGCTCCGACCGCCTCTTCTGCGGCCTGGCGGGCGAGTTCGACGGCCTCGGCACAGAGCCGATCGGGGGTACGGCTTCGCATCGCAGCACTCACGGCGTCGATTCTCTCCCAGTTCTTCTGTCGCCCACGGCGTGTTGCCTAGTCCGTCGCGGCTCGGTGTACCTCATCCATTCTGCGCGACCGGGGGCCGCAGCGGGTACCGACCGCGCCGCTCGTCCGGGCCTGCCGGCGCCGTGGGGGCCCGGGCGGGCGGACCCTGGGCAGGCTACCCGTCGGTCGGCGCCCCGGCACAGTCCGGGGCGCCGGCGGACCCGCACTGGCCGCGCCGAGGCGAACGGAATCCCGCGTCACAGAAGCGAATCTGGGGCAGGATGGGCTTGTGGCGGACGAGAACCCGTCGCAGCACGCACTGCGTGCCTCGCAGCCCGACGGCCCCACCGGCCCCGACGAGGCGAACGCGGTGCCGCGACAGCAGCCCCCGGTCCACCCTGCGGGCGAACCGCAGCCGGCGGACGGTTCCGGGACGTCCACGACCACCCGGGTCGACCTGACCAAGCACGACGACGGGGCCCTGCCCGCGGGCCCGGCGGCCGAGGACCTCGACGAGGAGTTCGCCGAGCCCCACCGCCACTTCCTCATCCGCACCGCCTCCGCCGCCGGCGCCCGCACCGGCAAGGTGGTGCACGGCACCGGCCGCCGGATCCGCCGGGCCACGTCCGCCGAGGGCGCCGGCGAGTCGGGCCTCGCGAAGCTGATCGAGCTGCACGCGCTGAACTCCTTCGGCGACATGCTGATCACGATCGCGCTGGCCTCGACGATCTTCTTCTCCGTGCCGACCGGCGAGGCCCGCGGCCGGGTGGCGCTCTACCTGCTGATCACGATGGCCCCGTTCGCCGTCCTGGCCCCCGTGATCGGCCCGCTGCTGGACCGCCTGCCGCACGGCCGCCGCGCCGCCATGGCGATGTCGATGCTGGCCCGGGCCGTGCTGGCCTGGACGATGGCCGGGGTGATCGCGGGCGGCGGCCTCGCGCTCTACCCGGAGGCGCTCGGCGTGCTGGTGGCGTCCAAGGCGTACGGCGTGGTGCGCAGCGTCGTGGTGCCCCGGCTGCTGCCGCACCGGCTGTCCCTGGTGAAGGCGAACTCCCGGGTCACCCTGGCCGGCCTGCTGGCCACCGGCGTGGCCGCCGCCGTGGGCGGGCTGCTGCACCTGATCGGTCCCGGCTGGCCGCTGCGGGGCGCGTTCCTGGTCTTCGTGATCGGCACCCTGATGGCCTTCCACCTGCCGCACGCGGTGGACTCGGCGAAGGGCGAGCAGCGGGCCGTCCTGCACGCCGAGGTGCACACCGAGGGCTCGCACCTGATCCACCACAAGGCGCCGCCGGTGAAGGCGTCGCTGCGCACGGTGGGCCCGTCGGTGGTGCTGGCGCTGCGGGCGATGGCGGCGATGAAGTGGCTGGTCGGCTTCCTGGTGATGTTCCTGGCGTTCCTGCTGCGCGAGGAGCCGATCGGCGGCCTGCGGCCCACGCTGGCGCTGGGCCTGGTCGCCCTGGCGGCGGGCACGGGCAACGCGCTGGGTTCCGTCCTCGGCTCGTGGCTGCGCACCCGCGGCCCGGAGGCGACGGTCACCGCGATGCTGCTGCTGGCGACCTGCGCGACGGCGGCCTCGGCCCTCTGGTACGGCGTGGTGACGGTGATCATGATCGCCGGGACGGCCGGTCTGGCGGCCTCGCTCGGCAAACTGGCGCTGGACGCGCTGATCCAGCGGGACGTCCCGGAGGCGGTGCGGACCTCGGCGTTCGCCCGTTCGGAGACGCTGATGCAGCTGTCCTGGGTGGCCGGCGGCGCGGTCGGCATCCTGCTCCCCCTGAACGGGGAGCTGGGGCTCTCGGTGGCCGCCGCGGTGGTCGGCGTGGTGCTGCTGTGGACGATCCGCTCGCTGTTCCGGGTGGGCCTGCGGCGGCACCCGACGGCGCCCCGGGTCGCCTGACCGGGGCCGCGGCAACACGCGGTTGCCGACCCCCGCGTAGCGTGATCGACGAAGCCCGGTAGATTCTGACGCATGAGCCTCGATACCCGTGTCATCGCCGCCCTCGGCGCCGTCGTCGTGATCGGCGCCGGCACGGTCGGCGGGTCCATCGCCTTCGCGTCCGGCCAGACCGCGCACAGCAGCCACCGCGCCACCCTGACCGTGGGCAACTCCTCGATCGTGGCGGACCCGCTCTGCTTCAACGACGGGAACCCGCTGACCGAGGACGACCAGCAGAAGTGCCAGGAGACGGCCACCCAGGCCCTCAAGGACGGCACGCTCCCGACCTCCGACGTCGTCGTCGCCGACATGGTCGGCGTCGGCGTCTCGCCGAACGTGGCCGAGAAGGGCTGGTGGGCCTTCACCAACGGCGGCTCGCAGGGCCAGGGCGGGCGCTACAGCCTGTTCTCCTACGCCAAGAACACGACCTACTCGGGCTCGCAGTCGGCCGCCAAGCTGCTGAACGCCTCCGGCAAGACGCTGGTCACCGTGGTCGAGGGCGACAAGAACTCGGACAACCCGACGGCCGTCTGGTACTTCCAGCTGAACACCCAGGACTGACGGTCCTGCGATGACCGCGCACGCCGCCGACGACCGGCGCAACGAGCAGTCGGGCCCCGAGCGGGCCCGGCTGCTCGTCGTCGTCGCGGTGCCGGCCGAGGCCGAGGCGGTCCTGCGCGGCCTGCCCGGCGAGGTGCGCACGCTGCCGCTGCCCGGCGGGGAGTTGCACCGCGCCGGGGCCGTGGACGTCCTGGCCGGCGGGGTCGGCCCGGCCGCCGCAGCAGCAGGCGCCTCGGCGGCGCTCTCTGCTCACCACTACGGGGCGCACCGCTACGGGCTGGTCGTGTCGGCCGGCATCGCGGGCGGGTTCGCCCCGCACGCCCCGGTGGGCGCGACCGTGGTGGCCGACGCGATCGTCGCCGCCGACCTGGGCGCCGAGACCCCCGAGGGCTTCGCCGAC
This sequence comes from Kitasatospora sp. NPDC093558, assembly GCF_040683475.1. Taxonomy (NCBI): domain Bacteria; kingdom Bacillati; phylum Actinomycetota; class Actinomycetes; order Kitasatosporales; family Streptomycetaceae; genus Kitasatospora; species Kitasatospora sp. NPDC093558. Next base: position 19,059 of record NZ_JBFBDY010000006.1, read on the forward strand.
GTCTCCGAGCTCGGTTTCGGCACCGTCCGGCACACCCCTCCCCCGGCCGCCGTCGCGCTCGCCACGCGGGCGCTGGGGGCCGTCACCGGGCCCGTCCTGACCGTCTCCACCGTCACCGGCAGCGCCGCGCGGGCCGCCGCCCTCACCGCCCGCCACCCGGGCGCCGCGGCCGAGGCGATGGAGGGCTTCGGCGTGGCCGAGGCCGCCGCCCGGTTCGGTGTGCCGGCCTTCGAGCTGCGGACGGTCTCCAACCCGGTGGGCCCGCGCGACCGGGCCGCCTGGCGGATCGGCGACGCCCTGGCCGCCCTGGAGCGGGCCTTCGCCGCGCTGCCCGTCCCCGCACTCGTCGAGGCACTCGCCGAGGCACCCATCGAGGAGGCCGGCCGTGGCTGAACGGCTCAGCATCGCGTACTCGCCCTGCCCGAACGACACCTTCGTCTTCCACGCCTGGGCGCACGGCCTGGTGCCCGGCGCGGACGCCCCCGAGGTGACGTTCGCGGACATCGACATCACCAACGGGCTGGCCGAGCGCGGCGAACTGGACGTCCTGAAGATCAGCTACGGCGCGCTGCCGTGGGTCCTGACGGAGTACACGCTGCTGCCCTGCGGCGGCGCGCTCGGGCGCGGCTGCGGCCCGCTGGTGCTCACCCGGCCGGGCGTGGCCTCCGCGGAGGACCTCACCGGCAGGACGGTGGCGGTGCCGTCCGAGCGGTCCACCGCGTACCTGCTGTTCCGGCTCTGGGCCGCGAAGGCCGTGCCGGGCGGCTTCGGCGAGATCGTCGTCCTGCCGTTCCACGAGATCATGCCCGCCGTCCGGGACGGCCGGGTGGACGCCGGCCTGGTGATCCACGAGGCCCGCTTCACGTACGGGCGGTACGGGCTGCACAGCCTCGCCGACATGGGCGAGGCCTGGGAGCGGGAGACCGGCCTGCCGATCCCGCTCGGCGCGATCGTCGCGAAGCGCTCGCTGGGCGCCGAGCGGCTGCGCGCGCTCACCGACGCGATCCGCGCGTCCGTCCGGCAGGCCTGGGCGGATCCGGCGGCCGGCCGGGAGTACGTGCTCGCGCACGCCCAGGAGATGGACCCGGCCGTCGCCGACCAGCACATCGGGCTGTACGTCAACGAGTTCACCGCGGACCTCGGCGAGGAGGGCTACGCGGCCGTCCGCGCGCTGCTCACCCGGGCCGCCGCGGAAGGGCTGGTGCCCCCGCTCGACCCGGGTGCGCTCGCGTTCTGACGCCGCTCGGGGCCCTGCTCAGAGGTCGAACTGGTCGGCCACCGCGCGCAGCAGGCCGGCCAGCTTCTGGCCCGTCGGCTTCGCCGGGTAGCGGCCGTGCTGGAGGCCCGGGAGCACCGCGTCCAGCGTGGTGATCAGGTCCTGGACGATGGGCGCCATGTCGTCGGCGCTGCGGCGCTGGGCGGCGGCCACCGAGGGCAGGGCGTCGAGCAGCTGCACGGCCATCGCCTGGTCGCCGCGGTGGCCCGCCACCACGCCGAACTCGACCCGCTGGCCCGGCTTCAGACTCGTGACACCGGTGGGCAGCGCCTTGGTGTGGACGAAGACGTCGCCGCCGTCGTCGCGCGACAGGAAGCCGAAGCCCTTCGTCTCGTTGAACCACTTGACCTGGCCGGTGGGCATCTCGAACAGTCCTCGAATGGGTGTGAGGGATCCCGGCCCTGGCCGGGGATCACTGGGTGGTGGAAAGAGCGGGCCGACCTCGGCTCGGCGCCGGTGGGCGCTCATGGTCAGCACGCTGTCAGGAGCAGACTAACGGTCCGTCACTGCCTCATCCGCGTTCCGCGAAAGATCCGCGGTCCGGCGACTCGGGCACCCTGGCCCGCAGGGCTCTCGCGATCACGGGCGAGCCGGTACTGGTGCGCCCTGGGCGCGGCTCAGCGCTGTCCATGCGGGTCACACCTCCGGCTCCGGGGGAATCGGGGCGCGCCAGTCGCACCCCTAGGCAACCCGTGCATACCCCCGCTCAGCAGGGATCGAAACTCCCAGCTTCCGGGAAACTGCGCAACGTGACCGAACCGCCCGCCTGCGGAGCGGTGCGGCGAGAGGCGGGCGGGGAGGCGGGCCGGGAGCGCGCCGGGGGGCTCTGCCAGACTGGAGTGCCCCCGAGCACCCCCGAGCACCCCCGAGCACCTCCCGAGGAGCGAGCAGAAGTGAGCAGCCAGAGCGCCGACCGCGGCGACGCCTACGTCCGGGTCGGAGCGATCGTCTTCGGCGTGGGCGCGCTCGCCACCCTGGTCACCTTCGTCCCGCTGTTCCTGCACCTCACGCCGCTGCCGACGGCCGCGTACTGGCTGAGCATGCTGATGCCGGTGGGCTTCCTCCTCGCGCTGGTCGGGCTGTACGTGAACGCCCGAGCCCAGAAGCGCCGCGCGGCCTCGCAGGCCTGACCGTTTAGGCCTCCAGGTGCCCGGCGAGCCAGGCCGGGAACTCGGTGAGGTCGGCGAGCACCACGTCCGCGCCGGCCGCCCACAGCTCGTCCGCGCCGTACGGCCCGGTCGCCACGCCCACCGCGACGGCGTCCGCGCGGCGGGCGCCGACGATGTCGCCGAGGTGGTCGCCGACGTAGACCGTCGCGCCGTGCTCGCGCAGCGCGTCGCCCTTGGTCTCCGCCCACAGGTCGCCGACCAGCGCGTCCGCGTGCAGCCCGGCGTGCTCCAGGTGGAGGCGGGCGTTCGGCTCGTACTTGCCGGTGATCACCGCGACCCGGCCGCCGTGCGCGCGGACGGCCTCGACGGCGGCGTGCGCGCCGGGCAGCGGGACGGTCGGGGCGAAGGCGTGGTCCCGGTACAGCTCGCGGTAGCGGGCGACGGCCCGCTCGACCTCGTCCGCGGGGAACCAGTTGCGGATCTCGTCCACCAGCGGCGGGCCGAGCCGGGTGACGACGAGGTCCGCGTCGATGGGGGTGCCGGTCTCGGCCGACAGCGCCAGGTAGGTGGCGCGGATACCCGGCCGGGTGTCCAGCAGCGTCATGTCGAGGTCGAATCCGACGGTGAGCGGGGTGGCGGGAGTCGCGGGCATGGCGCCAGGCTATCCAACGGCCCGTGCGGGGACGAGGCGATTTGCCCGGGCTTCGCGACGGAACTTAGGTTTACCTGAGTTGTCTGCGGAAGAGGGCCCATGACCGACACCAGCGCCGCGCCGCCGCCCGGCCGGCGACGGACCTCCCACCGCCGGATACCGTGGCTCCTCGCCGCGCTGGCCGTCCTGGTCGGCGCGGTGCTGCTGAGCCTCTCGGTCGGCAGTCGCACGATCCCCTTCTCCGAGACGCTGGACGCCCTGCTGCACGGCGGCGACACCGCCAACGCCGTCGTCGTCCGCGAACTGCGGGTGCCGCGCACGGTCGTCGGCGTCGCCGTCGGCGCGGCGCTCGGCCTCGCCGGGGCCGTCATGCAGGGCCTCACCCGCAATCCGATCGCCGACCCGGGCATCCTCGGCGTCTCCCAGGGCGCGGCGGCCGGCGTGGTCGTCGCGATCTCCGGCTTCGGGATCTCGACGCTCACCGGGTACGTCTGGTTCGGCTTCGCGGGCGCGGTGATCGCCACCGTCCTCGTGTACGGCCTGGCCGGGCGCGGTCGCGGCGGCGCGACGCCCATCAAGCTGGCGCTGGCCGGCTCGGCGATGTCGGCGTTCATCGCGTCGCTGAACACGCTGGTGCTGACGACCGACGCCGCGACGATGGACCGGTTCCGGTTCTGGCACGTCGGTTCGCTGTCCGGGCGGACGTCCGACGTGGCGTGGCAGCTGCTGCCGTTCCTGCTGGTCGGGACGGTCCTGGTGGTCGCGGTGGCGCGCGGCCTGGACGCGCTCGCGCTCGGCGACGACACCGCCAAGGGCCTCGGCGCGAAGACGGGGGCCGTCCGGGCGGTGGGCGCCCTCGGCACGACCGTGCTGACGGGCTCCGCGGTCGCGGCGGCGGGCCCGGTCGCGTTCGTCGGCCTGGCCGTCCCGCACGCGGCGCGGGCCGTCGCGGGGGCGGACCACCGGTGGGTGCTCGCGTTCTCCGCCGTCCTCGGCCCGGCGCTGCTGCTGCTCGCGGACACGCTCGGGCGGGTGCTCTTCCCGCCCTCGGAGGTGCCGGCGGGGGTGATGACGGCGCTGGTGGGGGTCCCGGTGCTGGTCGCCCTCGTACGGCGGCGGAAGGTGGTGGCGGCATGACGTCGGTTTCCCTGCGGGGCTACACCGTCGTGCGGGCCGGGCGGGCGTCGTTCCTGCTGCACCGGCGCTCGACCCTCGTCGCCCTCGGGCTGCTGGCCGCGCTCGCCGGCACCGTCATCGCCTCGCTCTGCCTCGGCGAGTCCACCGTGTCGCCGGCCGACGTCGTCGAGGTCGTGCTCGGGAAGCCGAACCCGAACGAGCTGGTGGTGGGCGAGTTCCGGCTCCCCCGCATCGTCGTCGGCCTGCTGGTCGGCACCGCGCTCGGCCTGGCCGGGGCGCTCGTCCAGACCGTCGCCCGCAATCCGCTCGCCAGCCCCGACGTCGTCGGCGTCACGTGGGGCGCCACCGCGACCGTCGTCGGCCTGATGGCGTACGGCGTCGTCGGCTCCACCGGCCAGGCCCCGTACGCGGCCATCCTCGGCGGACTGGTCGCCGGGCTGCTCGTCCACGCCCTCGCGTGGCGGCGCGGACTGCATGCGCAGCGCTTCGTCCTCATCGGCATCGGGATCAGCGTCGCGCTCTCGTCGCTGACCTCCGTCTTCCTCACCAAGGGCGACGGCTTCCAGGCGCAGGCCGCCAAGGTGTGGATGACGGGCAGCCTCAACGGCTCCGGCTACGACCAGGCCGGGTGGCTGGCCTGGGTGCTGCTCGCCGCCGCGCCCGTCGTCCTGTGGGCGGCGCGGGCGCAGCGCTCGATCTCCTTCGACGACGCGACCGCCGTCGGCCTCGGCCTGCGGCTGGACCGGATCCGGCTCGGCATGGCGCTGCTCGGCATCGTCCTCGCCTCGTGCGCGGCGGGCGCGGCCGGCCCGGTGGACTTCGTCGCGCTGATGGCCCCGCAGATCGCCCTGCGGCTGGCCCGCTCCGCGCAGGTCCCGCTGCTCTGCTCGGCGCTGACCGGCGCGCTGGTCGTCGTCCTGGCCGACCTGATCGCCCGGCGCCTGCTCGCCCCGACCGAGCTGCCGGTGGGCGTCGTGACCGGCCTGGTCGGCGCGCCCTACCTGATGTGGCTGCTGATCCGATCCCGCCGTGGAGGTGCCTGATGGCCGTGCTGGAAGCCCGTGACCTGACCCTCGCCTACGAGGCGCGCACGGTCGTCGAGGGCCTGGACGTCACGGTGCCGGAGGGCCGGGTCACGGTGATCGTCGGCCCGAACGCGTGCGGCAAGTCGACGCTGCTGCGCGCCCTCGGCCGCCTCCTGAAGCCCGCCCGCGGCGCGGTCCTGCTCGACGGCGAGGAGCTGGCGCGCATCCCGACCAAGCGCGTCGCCCAGCGCCTCGGCCTGCTCCCGCAGTCCCCGACCGCCCCCGAGGGCATCTCGGTCGCCGACCTCGTCGCCCGCGGCCGCCAGCCGCACCAGAGCTGGTGGCAGCAGTGGTCCCCGCAGGACGAGGCCGCCGTCGCCGAGGCCCTGGACCGCACCTCCACGGCCGACCTCGCCGACCGCAGCATGGACGAACTCTCCGGCGGCCAGCGCCAGCGCGCCTGGATCGCCATGGCGCTCGCCCAGGGCACCGACGTGCTGCTCCTCGACGAGCCGACGACGTACCTCGACATCGCGCACCAGGTCGAGGTCCTCGACCTGGTGCGCCGGCTCAACGTCGAACGCGCCCGGACGGTCGTCGCCGTCCTCCACGACCTCAACCAGGCCGCCCGCTACGCCGATCACCTCGTGGCGATGCGGGACGGCCGGATCGTCGCGCAGGGCGCCCCGGCAGAGGTGGTGACGGCGGACCTGGTCCGCGAGGTCTTCGGCCTCACCTCGGTCGTGGTCCCCGACCCGGTCACCGGCACCCCTCTGGTCGTCCCGGGCGCCCCGTGGACGGCTGCTGTCAGCGCTGCAGGGTGAGGACGCCCGGCTTCCACGGCAGCTTGTCGTACGGGCCGGTCGCGTTGGGGGACTTGCCCTGGTAGAGGAACTGCAGGTTGCAGGGGTCGATGGTCATGGTCTGGTCGGGGTTGTTGCGGACCAGGTCGCCGTGGCTGATGTCGTTGGTCCAGCCGGCGCCGCTGTTGGCCTTGCCGGCGAAGGGGTTGCTCTCGCTCGCGGCCTGCGGGGTCCAGGAACCGTTGAGGCTGGAGGCGGTGAAGGAGCGGAAGTAGCGCCCGGCGGAGCCCTGTGCCTCGACGATCATGAGGTACTGGTTCCGGTCCTTGACCTTGTAGACCTGCGGCGCCTCGAACAGGTTGTTCGGCGTGTCGCTCATGACCGTCGTGTAGGAGGAGCCGAAGTTGCCCGGGAAGTTCCCGATCGGCATGCTCGCCCGGTAGATGCTGCCGTTGTCACCGGCGAAGAACAGGTACATGTTCTGGTCGTCGGCGATCAGGGTCTGGTCGATCGGGCCGGTGCCGGAGTTGGGGATGCTGCCGGTGAACAGCGGCTGCGGCGCGGACCAGCCGTTGGGGTTGGTCGGGTCGCTCGACGTGCGGTAGATGAAGGGCCACTGGCCCCACTGGTAGGCCAGCACCCAGATGTTCTTGGGCGCGAAGTAGAACAGCGTGGGCGCGACTGCGGCCTGGCCCATGCCGATCTGGGGGGCGGAGGCCATGTCCGACCAGTTCGTGAACGGGCTGAACATCATCGAGCCGTACGAGGAGCCGTTCACGTTCGACGCGTAGATCAGGTGCTTGCCGTTGTAGACGACGTCGGTGAAGTCCTTGACCGAGGCCCATCCGTTCGCCGGCTGCGCGAGCGCGCCCGTCGAGGACCAGTGGTACGTCGACGGAAGGGCGCAGGTGCCGCCCGTCTGTGCGGACGAGCCGAGGTTCCAGTGCTGGTTGGCGGCGCCCCAGGAGTCCCACACCTGGGGAGGGGTGCCGTTGGCGCTCTGGCCGCCGGGGAGTTCGAGTGCCCGGCCGCTGGCGACGTTGATCAGCGTGTAGGAGCCGTCGGCGTTGCGGTCGGCGCGCCAGTGCTGGTTGGCGCCGCCGTTGGCGTCCCAGACCAGCGGCTTCGTCCCGTTGGCCGTCTGGCCGCCCGGCTCGTCCAGCACGCGGCCGCTGGCGAGGTTGGTGAACGTGAAGGAGCCGTCGGCGTTGCGGTCGGCCCGCCAGTGCTGGTTGGCGGCGTCGCCGTTGGCGTCCCACACCTGGAGGGGGGTGCCGTTGCCGTTCTGCCCGGCCGGCTCGTCCAGAACGCGTCCGCCGACCGCGGCGGAGAGCGTGTAGACGGTGCCGGAGCCGATGCCCCCGCCCTGGGTGCCGCCGCCACCGCTGCTGCTGCCGCCGAGGGCGGTGAGCGCCGCAGCGTAGGCGGGCTTCTTGTTTCCACTGGCGTCGAACAGCAGCGGGTTCTCGCCGCCGCGCCACGAGTCGCTGTCGCGGATGCCCCACACCGAGATGCCCGTGCAGCGGGCGACGTTGAGGCAGTCCCGGACGGTGTCGGTGTACGCGCTCGCGGGGGCCTGGGCGATGTCGAGTTCGGTGATCTGGACGTCCACGCCGAGCGCGGCGAAGCTCGACAGCGTGGTCTGGAAGTTCGCCGGCGGGCCGCCCGCGCCGAAGTGGCTCTGGAACCCGACGCAGTCGATGGGCACGCCACGGGACTTGAAGTCCCTGACCATGCCGTAGGCGCCCTGGGTCTTGGCGTCGGACCAGTTCTCGATGTTGTAGTCGTTGTAGCAGAGCTTCGCGCCGGGATCGGCGCCCCGGGCGGTGCGGAACGCCTCTTCGATGAAGCCGTTGCCGAGGACGTTCTGGAACACCGAGCTGCGGTGCTGGCCGCTGGGGCCGTCGGCGAAGGCCTCGTTGACCACGTCCCAGGCGTAGATCTTGCCCTTGTAGTGGCTCATCTCCTGGGTGATGTGGTTGTCCATCACGCTGCGCAGGGTATTGGCGTCGTTGATGGAGCCGACCCAGCCGGGCAGCTGCGAGTGCCAGACCAGCGTGTGCCCGCGCATCTTCTGACCGTGCGCGGAGGCGTGGTCGACGATCGCGTCGGCGGGGCCGAAGTTGAACGAGCCCCGGGAGGGTTCGGTGCTGTCCCACTTCATCTCGTTCTCCGGGGTGATCGCGCTGAACTCCCGGTCGAGGATGGTGGAATACGTCGAGTCCCCGAGCCTGCCCGAGGACACCGCCGTACCGAAGTAGCGGCCGCTGCCCGTAGCCGCTCCACCCAGATTGGTCGGCGCGCCGGCCTGCGACGTGAAGGCGGCCTGGGCGATCAGCGGTACGGCGGCACCCGCGGCGGCGAGCACCACGGCGACGGCGATCACGCGGCGGGTCGCCGGGCGGCGGCGGTGAGGACGGTTCTGTTCTGGCAACGGCTTGTCCCTCTGTCGCAGTTGGGCCCTGGTCTCGGCCCCGGTCACCTGCCAGTTGCCGCCGCGCAGGCGAAGGTTGCCGCGCGCCGAAAGCTTTTTTTCGCCCGGCCCGGACGTGGACGGCGACTGTCACCGAGCGTGTCAGTGGGCATACCTATGATTTATTGAGCCGCAGGGGAGCGGCGCGAGGGCCGACATGGGGGGGGCTGCAGGTGAGCGACGATCCGGTGAACCCGGGAGAGGTGCCGGTCTTCACCGGCGACCTGTTCGCACTGGACAACCGGGTGCAGTCGATCTCGACGGCCGGGGCGGCGATCGCCTCGGCGGCGGGTGCCGTGCACACGAGCTTCGGCGGGCTGAGCGCGTTCTACAAGGCGCCCGAGGCCGAGCAGTTGTTCGCGACCACCAAGCCGGTCGACGACCTCGGCACCAAGCTCAGCCAGGACGCCTGCATCGTGGCCGGGGCGCTCGGCACGTACTCCAAGGACGCGGCACCGCTGGTCAAGCGGCTCGCCGACCTCAAGCGCGAAGCAGAATCGTTTCACTCCAAAGTTGCCAACGACCACGACTGGCGCCAGGACGACGGCAAGGTCGAGTTCATGGACCCGCACGGCAACGTCTACGACGAGGCCGGCAACCTCCGCCAGCACGGCGACGAAGCCCCCAAGGACGGCGCAAACCCCAACCCGGCCAAGCCCAAGCCCCCGGCCCCGGCCCACGCCAGGACCCCCGAGCTGGTGGGCGTCGGCGGCAGGAACGGCGCCATCAAGCTGGCCTCCGACATCTCCGACCCGCTGCACGCCCCGGACCACGCCCCACCCGCCGGCCACGCCCCCGACCACACCCCCGGCGGCCACGCCCCGGAGGGCCCGCGCAACGACGCCAACGCTCCCCACGGCGGGCGGGATTTGCCGGCGCCCGGCGGCCGATTTGAGCCCCCGGCCACCGGGGGACACGACGGTAGCCATGGAGCGGGCGGCGAGGGGTCATCGACCGCCGGGCACGACGGGTCGGGTGCGAACGGACATCCGCAGAGCACGTCTACGGGCACCCACGGACCCGATACTCCTGGCGGCGGTACACATCAGGGCGAGCAGAGAATCTCCCCTGAGCGGGCCAAGGAGCTGATGGACGAGCATGTCCGCCTAGCGAACGACGACCCTGCCTGGCTCGAGAAGCACTACCACACCAAGCACGAACCCCCCAGGCGCAAAAGCATCGGGGCCCTCGTCGACGGTGTCGAACTGCCGCAGTTGACGAGAGACGCGAACGGGAAGCTGATCTCTATCCACGACCTTCCGAACGGGCCACGGGAGGGCCGGTACGACAGGACTCCACTCGGTCTTGACTCGGTCCCCGAAGGAAACCTCTCCAAGCTGCAAAAGCTCGCGGGCGACCGCCGAGTTTCGTTGGAGCTGACCAAGGCGCTGCAGGATCTGGACAAGGCAAACACGCCGGCGAACCGCCAGACGGTCGAGTCCGCGCGGGAGGCGTTCGACAAGAGGCTGTTCGGCGTCGCCAACAACACCAAGATTTCCGAGAAGCTTGGCAGCGCGGCTTCGGCACTGCATGCAATACCGCACGAATTCCGCGACGCGGTCCCGATCGAGCTCCCCGAGACAGGCAACGGCGCCAACATGTTCGACAGGGCGTACAAGCTCCCTGACGGCGAGCGTCTCATCGTTGAGGAGAAGGCCCCGTCCAGCGATCCCGATTGGCGTCAGGGCAAGGCCGACCCCGACCTGGACTACCCGCACGATGATGGCGGCGCGCAGGGCCTGCGGGTGCAGCAGGGCACTCGGCCGTACCTCCGGACGCTCTTCCGCGAGATGGAGCTCCGGGGCGGCGAGGACGCCAGAATTGCGAAGGATCTCCGGGACGCGCTGATGGCCGGGAAGCTAAAGTATGTTCTGGTCACGGCCAAGGTCGACGCCAACGGCGATTACCTCGGGGCAGTGATGGAGCATTTCAAGGACATCCATCCGGAGGAGGGCAGATGACTACGCGCATTCAGCGCCATGACTTCCGGAGGGACAATTCGGCCGAATCCCTTGCGCCGCTTGTTGCGGCTGTCGAGGAAGCCGTCAAGGGCCTTGAGAGGTCCGAGGACGACCGGGCCGACGCGCTCGAGCTCGCGCTCGGGCTGGCGAAGTGGCGCTGTCTGGAGGACCCTCGCGCCGGCATGCTCGAAACCTGGGAGACGTGGGTTCTGGCCATGCAGGTCGGGTCTGCGCTGTTCGCCGCCGGCACGGCGCAGGAGGGTCCGTTGGAGTGTCGGGTCGGTACCGAGGGCGAGGTGCGCAAGTTGCCCGCAACCGGCCCTCGGGACTACCTCCACGCCGGAAACTGGCTGAGCGCCTTCTACCTCGCCCTGATCGGCCGTGAGAACGAGCGCCTGAAACAACTCGCCGAGGTACCGGTTGAGTTCATTCGCGCGTCCGGCATGGAGTTCGACGACTACGTCTACGACTGGATCGAGACCCTTCAGCACTTCTGGTTCGGTCGCTCGCAGGCCTGGGACTCCCTGGTCGCCGCGGCCGAGGGCACCGCCCCGGAGAGAGCGCGGATCGCTGGCACCGACCTGATGCTGAAGATCCTCTACCCGCCGATCGAGCTCTTCCAGCTCTACCTGCGAAGGGAAGTCGAGGCCTTCAACAACTCCCTCGTCGACGCCCTGACCTGGCACAAGGAGTACTGGACCGAGAACGAGGCCCGCTCCCTCAATCCCGTGGGCCTGGTCGCCATGGCCCCTCTCGCGATGGCGTGTCTCGCCTACGAAGCCGGCATGCCCATCGATGTCGAGTCGGAATACCTTCCACATCACCTGCTTCGCGGCGGCTGGGTCGGCGAGTTTCCGACATAAGTTCCTCGGGGCCCCGAAGCCTGCCTCGCCATGCTCCGGGAGGACATCGATCGGCGGCCCGAGAAGGCCGGGACGAGCCCTGCCGTTCCGAACAGGGTCCTGGGCACAACGCCGAGGACCCTCGGCAGCCTCCGCCCGCCAGCACCGCGCACGGCCGCCCTCCTGCCCGGGATGCATAGGCACGACACTGTGCGGGTGGGCGGCGCGCTCGGGCATTGGCTGGCAATTCGGACATAATCGGCAGGGTTCGTCTCCCCCGTCGTCCGACCGTCCGAGGAAACGCCGATGCACCGGATCACCCGTCGCACGTTGCTGGTCGGGCTGGGTGGGGCCGCGCTCGCTGCCTGTACGGCGCCTCGGCCGGGTGGGGCGGGGGCGGACGGGGTGGGGGCGAGCGGGTCGGCCGTGCCCGTGCCTCCGGTGACGGTGAACACCGCCGTCGGGCCGGTCGTCGTGCCGGGTGCGCCGCTACGGGTCGTCGCGCTCGACACGGACGTGTTCGACTCGGCGCTCACGCTCGGGATCGCGCCGATCGGGGCCGCGCGGCCCGCGCTGGACGCGCACTACCCGGAGTACTGGCCGCAGTCCCGGACGGCCGCGATCGCGTACGTCGGGCCGGCCGGGGCGCCCGATCTCGCGGCGATCCGGTCGCTGCGGCCGGACCTGATCCTCTCCAACCAGATGCGCGACGGCGACCGCTACGACGTCCTCCGGGAGCTCGCGCCGACCGTGCTCACGCAGACCACCGGCGCCCCCTGGAAGGCCAACTTCCTCCTGCACGCCCAGGCGTTGAGCCGGCAGGCCGCCGCGGCAGCCTTCGTCGGCTCGTACCAGCGGCACGTCTCGCAGGTGACGGCCGCGCTCTCGGAAGCGAAGCTGAACGGGCGGAAGGTGAGCCTCGTACGGTTCGTCGAGGGCGGCGGCATCCGCCTGTACGGGAAGCAGAGCTTCCCCGGGACGGTCCTCGCCGACGCGGCCGTCGGGCGGCCGGACGCGCAGAACGTCGACCAGTCCGACTTCGAGATCCCGCTCGACCAGATCGCCAAGGCGGACGGCGATCTGCTCCTCTACGGGACGTACGGCGATCCGGACCGATCCGGCGCCAACACCGTTCTGGCGAGCTCCAGTTGGCAGGCACTGGGCGCCGTGAGGGGGTACCGGACGTTCCCCGTGGACGACCAGCTGTGGTTCCAGGGCATCGGGTACACGGGCGCCAACTACATGCTGGACGAACTGCAGCGCTTCCTGGGTGCGTGACAGTCCGGCGTCAACCGCCAAGTGCCGTACGGAGCTTGGCGCGCAGGAGACGGACGGCCGGCGAGTGCTGGTCGCGGCGGGCGACGAGGCCGAGGCAGGCGTGAACCGCCGCGTCCTTGACGGGAATTGCGCGGAGCGTCGGGACGCCGACGGCGGACGACGGGCTCAGGACGGCCACGCCCGCGCCGCGTTCGGCGAGGCGGAGAAGGGTCGTCGGCGAGCTGGCCTCGATGTCCACGCGCGGTTCGAGGCCGAGCCGGCGACAGGAGCGGTCGTAGGCGGCGCGGATGCCGGTGCCCGGGGTCAGGCCGAGGATCTTCTCGCCGCCGTGGAGATCGGCGAGGCGGACGGTCTTGCGGTCGAGCGGGTGTCCGATCGGCACGACGGCGGCGATCGGCTCGTCGACGAACACGCTCGTGTCGAGTTCGGCGTCGGCCTCGCCCGCGAAGCCGACCAGGGCCAAGTCGAGGGTGCGGGCGATGACTTGGGACTGGAGGAGCTCGGAATCGTCCTCGTGCAGGCTGAGTTTGATGCCGGGGTGCGTACGACCAAGGTCGGCGACGACGTCGAGGAACGGCGGGATCGAGCAGCCCGTGATCATGCCCAGGCGCACGCGCCCGCGCACGGCCTCCGCGAACTCGGCGGCGGTGTGCTGGATGTCGTCGAGCGTGGCGAGGGCGTTCTTCGCGAGCGGGAGGATCGCCTCCCCGGCGGGGGTGAGGCGGATGCCGCCCCGGGTGGACCGTTCGAGGAGTTGCTGGCCCAACTCGCGCTCCAGCTTGCCGACTTGGGTACTGATACCGGACTGGCTCACGTGCAGGCGCGCGGCGGCAGCGGTGAAGGAGCCCTCGTCGACGACGGCGGCGAAGTAGCGCAGCTGGTGCATCTCCATATCTGAAGATGATAGCTGGCATCGGATCTATCTGTTGGACGGATGGATGGGTGCGGGCGGAGCATGGAGGCATGACGACGAAGAGTGCACGCGAGATCGCCGAGACCTACTTCACCTCCTGGGAGGCCGGCGACTTCGAGGCGATTCGGGAACTGCTGGCGGAGGACGTGGACTTCGTGGGCGCGCTCGGCACGGCCTCGGGGGTGGAGGAGGCCTTGGGCGGACTAAAGGGGCTCGGGCAGGTGCTGGAGAAGATCGACGTCCAGGTGCGGGTCGCGGAGGGCGATGACGTCATCACCTGGTACGACCTGCACACGAGCATCGCGCCGGCGACGCCCACCGTGAACTGGATGCACATCGAGAACGGCAAGATCACGCGGATCCGGGTGACGTTCGACCCGCGGGAGATGCTGGCGGGCTTCGGGAAGTAGGGGGTCGTCAGTCGTCCTCGTCGGGCGGAGTCGCCCGGAGGGCGGTGATCACGCCGAGCACGACGGTGGCGATCGCGAGGGCGAGGAGGACGGCGAAGGCCGCGGCGATCAGAAAACGCACGGGTCGTCGTCCTGCTCTCGTCCGGCGTCGAGGAGGAGGGAGAGGAGGTTCAGGAGAGTCGTGACGGGCGCCGTGTTGAAGCAGACGAGGACGCGGCCGTCGATGGTCCTGTCGGTGGTGGCGGAGGGCCAGACGAGGCCGAACTTCTTGCCGCGCTCGTGGACTTCGGCGAGGAGCGAGCGGATCTGGGCGTCGGTGTAGTCCCGGACGCGGGGGTCGCTCGGCTTCATGGGGTGACGGGCGACGCTCACGCGGCGGCGTCCAGCTCGAACCAGACGGACTTGCCGCGCTGCTGGGGGTCGACGCCCCAACGGTGGGTGAGGCCCTCGACGAGTTGGAGGCCGCGACCCGACTCGGCGAGGCCGGGGAGCGCGCGACACTCGGGGAGGGTGGGACTCTCGTCGGAGACGGACACGCGGAGCGTGCCAGGAGCGGTGATGATGCAGACGAGGGGCGCGGGGGTTTCGCCGTGCCGCCAGGCGTTCACGAGGAGCTCGACGAGGGCGAGTTGGGCATCGAAGATGGTGGACGACGGCCAGCCGGCGCGGTCCATGGTGTCGCGGAGGGACTGGCGGGCGATGGCGAGGGAGGGCGTGTTGAGGTGACGCATGGGAGTACTCCCGAGGCGTGAGGGAGGAGAAGGACGGATACGTCACCGTGAGCCAGGTCGGGTGGAGGCATGACTGCTCTGCGGTGCGACGAAATGGCGTTACTGACGATCCGTCGGATCGGTACGTCTTCGACCATAGCGCAGTGGAGTATCTAAATTTCCACCTTCGCGGGAAGTTCCCCCGGGAGTGGTAACTGGTGGACCGGCACTTGGCCAGCGCGGCAGACTTGACGGGACTACGCCTGGAAGGAAGCCATGCCACCACGCTCCAACCCGACACTCCGCCAGCGCCGCCTCGGCACCGAGCTGCGGAGAATGCGCGAGCAGGCCGGCTTCGGCGGCTCCGAGCTCGGGCGCATAGTCGGGATGAGTCCTGCCCAGGTCACACAGATGGAATCGGGACGGATCGGTATCAGCGCCGATCGGCTCCACACCATCGCCGCAGCATGCAACTGCGGCAACCGACCCCTGATCGAAGCACTCGCCGGCGTGATCTCCGAGAGAGGCAAAGGCTGGTGGGAGGAGTACCGAGAGGTCCTCACAACAGACTTCCTGGAGGTCGCTGAGATCGAGGGCCACGCGCAGCGGCTCTCCACCTGCACCACCACGTACCTCCCGGGCCTGCTTCAGACCGGCGCCTACGCCTCCGCAGTCTTCACGCGGATCTATCCCCCGCTGCCCCGGAAGGACATCGACATCCGCACGGCCTTCCGTGTGCAGCGGCAGCAGATCGTTCGATCAGGCAAGGTGCCGCTTCGAGCTTTTATCCACGAAGCCGCACTTCGGATGCAGTTCGGCGGCCCGAAGGTGCTCGCGGACCAGCTTGATGCTCTCCTCGAAGACTCCGAGCGGCCCGGAATCTCACTCCGCGTGATCCCGTTCGCAGTCGACACGTTCCCGGGAGCCGGTGAGAACATCACGCTCGCCGAGGGGGCAGTCCCCGAGCTGGACACGATCCAATTGGACGTCTCTCAAGGCGCACTATTCTTCGACTCACCCGCTGACCTGGCCAAGCATCGAGCCATCTTCGATCGAACGGACGCCACGGCGATCAACGAAGCAGGGTCGCGAGACTTCATTCGGTCCATCATGAAGGAACTGGAAGGCACGTATGCCTGAGTCGGCATGGCAGAAGTCCAGCTACAGCGCCGCGAACAACGAGTGCGTCGAGGTGCGCGCCGCCGCTGGGGCGATCGAGCTCCGCGAGTCCGACGAAGGCGAAACCATCCTCCACACCACCCCCGCCCACCTCGCCACCCTCCTCACCGCCATCAAGGCCGGCGAGCTCCGCAACACGTGAGCATGCAAGCGCCCATCGCCTATCGAACCCTGGAGACCAAGATGCTCGAATCCATCTGGCAGAAGTCATCCTTCAGCGGATCCGGTGGCGACTGCGTGGAGGTCCGCGCAGTCAACGGAACCGTCGAGCTCCGCGAGTCCGACGAAGGCGAAACCATCCTCCTCACGACGCCCTCCCGGCTCGCCTCGCTCCTCCGCGCCATTAAGACTGGCGAATTCGGAAACACGTAAGCAGGCAAGCGCCCATCGCCAACCGAACCCTGGAGACCAAGATGCTCGAATCCGTCTGGCAGAAGTCATCCTTCAGCGGCAACGTCGAGAACTGCGTGGAGGTCCGCACGACCCACGGGGCGATCGAACTGCGCGAGTCCGACGAGGGCGACATTATCCTCCGCACCACCGCGGCCCGCCTCTCTGTCCTCCTCATCGCCATCAAGGCCGGCGAACTCCGCTAACCCCCGGCGCAGGAAGTCGGCCTCACCGACTTCCTGCGCTGCCACGCCACCTCCACCCCTCACTCACCCAAGTGCGCCGATGGCCGAAGTGATCAGCTTTCGATCGGCGACGCCGTAGACGGCAACGGCTGACAGCCCAACCAGCGCCCGCGCGGTGATGCCGGCGGCCTTCCGGATCTCGCGCAGGCGCTGGCCCAGGGCTTGCCTGGCCTGTTGGACGCTGGATGACGACGAGGTAAGTGGCACTGGACCCGCTCAGGCAAGGACGTAGTCCTGGTGCGGGAACGCCCGCTCCCAGACCGCGGCGAAGGCTGCCGAGCAGAGCTCGATGACATCCCGATCGTCGGTGGTCTCGTCGTCCACGAAGTCACCGTCGCCGCTGAAGTGGTGGATCACCGCGACTGTGTCGTCGATCAGCCAGAAGTCGTTGCCGGGCAGCGATAGGTCCGTCGCCCGGCGCCGGGGCAGCCAGCGGACATCCTCCCCCGCCGCGATGTTCCTGAACGTGATCTCGTGCTCGAACCTGATGTACTCGCTCACCGGCTCGGACACGACCCGCGCGCGACGCACCTCGACGCCTCGCTCGACCGCGTCAGCGACGAGTTGGAGCCACGGACTCCACCACGAAGCACGATCGGCCCGGTCGTCGCGATGCCCCGCACGCCAGCGGACGTACAGCGGATCGTCGAGCATGTACCCGTCCCGCAACTCCAGATGGACGGCAGACCGGCGGCACGTGCTCAGCAGGTGCTCCAGCGTCGGCTCAGCTGCCACCTGTCACCTCCGGGAAGAACCGCATCATGCGGCGCGGAAACTCGATGACGGTCTCGTGCTCGGGGATGTCCAGTTGGGCCAGCCGCTCGGAGTCGAGCACCTTCCAGCCCTGGAGGAGGTAATTGCCCGTCGCGTCGTCGAAGTAGACCGTCGGCGACTTGCCCTCGGGGCTCTCGGGATCCTTGCCGAGCATGTGCAGAGCCATGGCGACCTCTCTCGCTTCGGACGATGAGTACTGTGCCCAAGTTTCCGCCCCAAGTGCCAACTTGCCCCCTGGACTTGCGACAACTTGCACGCCGGGTGCAGCAGGCGCCGCGAGCCGCACTTACTGGCCGCCGAACAGCTCTTCCAAGTGGTACTCCAGGATCGCCACCGCCTCATCTCCGCCGCGCTGTCCGCCAAGGACGCTGGAGCCGAGGCCGTTGACCATCGCCAGCAGACCGGCGGCGGTCATCGCCGGGTCCTTCCGCTCGTCGATCTCGCCCGCCTCCTGCGCGGCGCGGATCTGCTTCGCCAGGAAGCCCTCCAACAGATCCGGCTGCAACGGACCCTTCTTCTCCATCGCCCCCGGATCACTCAGCACCAGCGTGTAGTACGCCGCGTACGTCCTCGTGATCCGCCGGCTCTCCGCATCCGTCGGCAGGATGCACCCCAGGATCGCCGTCACGATGCTGCGCGGTGTGGGCGGCGTCCCCGCCTCCCGGATCCACCGTTCCATCCGCGCCTGCAACTGCGCCCCCAGTCGCGCCAGCGCGTCCAGCAGCAGCCCGTCCTTCGTCGTGAAGTAGTACTGCACCAGCCGCAGCGACACCCCCGCCTCCGCCGCGACCGCCCGCATGCTTGCCGCCTGCAAGCCCTGGGTGTCGGCGATCCGCAGCAGGGCCTCGGCGATCTGGCGTCGGCGTTCCTCGTGGTCGGGCTTCTCCGCCATCCCTTGAACCTCCCATCCTGGTACGCCCGTATCATGCCTGTGATACACATGTACCATGCGAATCAGCGAGTTCAGGAACGCCCCGGCCGAAGCCCGCTTCCGCGCCGCCTACGAGCGCACGTTCGCCTCCCTCTGGCCCGGCCCGAAGGCGGCGCTCGACATCCCCACCGCCTTCGGCACCACCCGCGTCTACCGCACCGGGCCCGACCACGGCGAACCGCTCGTCCTCCTGCCCGGCTCCGGCGGCAACGCGCTGATGTGGCACCGCTCTGTAGCCGCACTCGCCGAACGCCACCCCGTCATCGCCGTCGACACCATCGGCGAGCCCGGCGCGAGCGTCCAGACCGCTCCCCTCCACGACGGGCGCGACGCCGCCGCGTGGCTCGACGAGCTCCTCACCGCCCTCCACACGCCTCCCGCCCACCTCATCGGCTGCTCGTACGGGGGCTGGATCGCGATCAACCACGCCATCCACCACCCCGGCCGCGTCACCGGCCTCACCCTCCTCGACCCGGCGGGCATGGCCAACATCGGATGGCGGTTCTACACCTGGGTGATCGCCGGAGGCCTCGCCGGCCTGGCGCCCCGGGCACTGCGCCCGCGACTGGCCAGGGCAGTCGGCAACAGCACCATCCTCGAAACCGAACTGATGGCCCTCATGAAGGCCACCATGGGCTTCCGCCGCCGACTCCCCCTCGCCCACACCTTCACCGACGACGAGCTTCGCCGCCTCCAAACCCCCACCCACGTCCTCCTCGGCGCGCGCAGCGCCCTGCACGACTCGCCGGCCGTAGCGGCCCGCCTCGGCCGGCTTCTCCCCACCGCCCACGTCGAACTGATCCCCGACGCCGGACACGCCCTGACCACCGACCAGCCGGATCTCGTCACGGCGCGAATCCTCGACGGGTGGCCGTCAACCCCGCTCCAGAACTAGCGTGTTGACCCACGAGAACCGACCGGACGACCAGTCAGGAGTGCCCGTGGACACCATCCGCACCGCCCAGGACGCCACCGACCAGGACGCCACCGACCAGGACGCCGCCGAACTGGTCGCGCTCGGGAGCCGGGTCCTCGCGGAGGCGGGGCAAGGGGACATGGTGTGGGGGCACCTCGCGGTGCGCGACCCCGGCGGGCGCGGGGTGTGGATGAAGTCGTCGGGGTGGGGGCTGGAGGAGATCCGGCCGGACCGGGTCGTCCTGGTGTCCTGGGAGGGCGAACTGCTCGCGGGCGAGGGGCGGGTGCACCTCGAATTCCCCATCCACACCGAGGTGATGCGGGCCCGCCCGGACGTCCACGTCTCGCTGCACACCCACTCCGCCACCGTCAACGCGTTCAGCGCCCTCGGCGTCCCGCTCCGGCCGCTCAGCCACGACGCGGTGGTCTTCGCCGAGCACGGCCTCCCGAGCTTCGGCGCCACCGCGAACCTCGTCCGCACCCAGGACCTCGGCAAGGCCCTCGCCGCCGACCTCGGCCCCGCCCGGGCCTGCCTGATGCCGCAACACGGACTGCTCACCGCGGGCCGGGACATCGCGCACGCCGTGATGTACGCCGTCCTGCTGGAACGGGCCTGCGCCGTCCAGCTGACCGCCCAGGCGGCGGGTCCGATGCGGCACTGGACCAGCCACAAGGAGTCCCTGGAGAAGGACGCGCTCGCCTGGCCGCCCAGCCAGATCGAGGCCGGCTGGCAGTACTGGGTGCGGCGCGCGACGCGGTCCTAAGGCCCCTCGCCCACAAACGAACGAGGGGCCACGCGCGCCCGCTTACGCCACGGGCTCGGACGTAACCGTCGCCGCACGCCAGGTGGCGATGATGTCGGCCGCCTTGGTCTCGAAGTCCGGGTCGCGCCAGGTGTTCGGCATGCCGATCACCGCCGGCAGCTTGAAGTCGCCGAGCTCCCGGTGGGTGACCCGCACGACGTCTCCGGCATTGGCGCGGCCGCTGTTCTTCCCGACCTCGACGTTGGTGATGTCCGCCCAGGCGAACCGCTTGCGGGAGCCCAGCAGCCCGGTCCACCAGATCTCGCGCTCGTCGAAGCTCACGCTGCTGAAGGCGCCCCTCACCTGGAAGAGTCCACCGACGACCAGGAAAACGCCGACGGCCATGCCGGCGACGGTCCGGCCGTCCATCGGGGAGAGCGAACCGCGGTACAGAAGCCAGGCGCCCTGGGCTATGAAGAGCGCCGAGAAGATCCACTGGCGGCGTATCTGCGCCTGTTGGAGACGGTAAGTCACGTGTTTCACCAGCGGATCTTGGCAGGTCAGATGCATCTGAGGAAGCGTCACCGTCGCCCCCCGTCCCGCCTCACTCCCCCGAGCGAATCGGCTCCCCGGTGTGGTGCAGATGGGCAAGGATCTCGCGGTACGAGCGAAAGAGCCCGACCTCGTAGTACGGGATGCCCTTCTCCGCGCAGAACGCGCGCGTGATCCGCGCCGCCCGTCCGAGCGCGGGCGTCGGCATGCTGGGGAAGAGGTGGTGCTCCACCTGGTAGTTGAGGCCGCCCATCACGGCGTCGACGGCGAGGCCGCCACGGACGTTGCGCGAGGTGAGGACCTGGCGGCGCAGGAAGTCGAGCCGCATGTCCGGGGTGACCATCAGCATGCCCTTGTGGTTCGGGGCGAAGACGCAGCCCAGGTAGACGCCGAGCAGCGCCTGGTGGACGGCGAGGAAGGCCACCGCCTTGCCCGGCGGGAGCGCGGCGAAGACCAGCCCGAGGTAGCCGGCGAAGTGGACCACCAGCAGCGTTCCCTCCAACCAGGGCCGCTTGACCGCCGGGCCGCGCAGGGCACGGAAGCTGTTGAAGCTGAGGTTGAGGCCCTCCAGCAGGAGCAGCGGGAAGAACAGGAACGCCTGCCGCCGGCCGATGAAGCGGGCGAGCCCGCTCGCCTGCCGGGCCTGCCGCTGGGACCAGACGACGAGGTCGGGGGCGACGTCCGGGTCGCGCTCCTCGTGGTTGGGGTTGGCGTGGTGGCGGGTGTGCTTGTTCATCCACCAGCCGTAGCTCATCCCCATCAGCAGGTTGGCGGCGATCCGGCCGCCGATCTCGCTGGGCACGCGCCGGGAGAACACCTGGCGGTGGGCCAGGTCGTGGGAGAGGAGGCCGATCTGGGCGAACACGACGGACATCGCCGCCGCCAGACCGAGCTGCCACCAGGTGTCGCCCAGCGCGAACAGGGCGCACCAGCCGCCGGCGAAGGCGGCGAGCACCAGACCGGCGCGGACGGCGTAGTAGCCGTGCCGCCGGCCGAGCAGGCCCTCGGCGGCGATCCGGCGGCTCAACTGGGCGAAGTCGCTGCCGCCGCCGTCCGGCTGCGGGGCGAGGGCCTCGGGTGCGACCGTCAACGTCGCGGGCTGTGTGGGCATGCCCCGAGTCTGGTTCGCCGGGCCCACCCGGAAGAACGGGGAAATCACCCGTCCCGTACGGGGTGTTAACCCCCCTCCCCCACCCGGGGCCAGCCTCACCCCTCCTGCTGCGGCCTCCGGCGCAGGGCCATGAGGAGCAGGAACGCCGCGGTCAGGGCTGCCGAGAGGCGCAGGACGCCCGGGGCGGAGGCCCACGTCATCTGGCCGAGCTGGTTGCCTGGTCCGGCTCCCGCCTGGCCGTGCTGGTTCTGGCGCATCTGGTAGAGGGTGGTGGCGCTCATCGTGATCAGCGGGATGCCGAAGATCGCGAACTTGCGGGTGAGGTCCTTGAGTTGGGTGGAGAGGTAGCCGAGACCCCAGCCCGCGAGCATGGCCGGGAAGAAGCCGGTCCAGGCGCCGCCCGCGAGGAGGGCGGAGGCGAGCAGGAGCAGCGGGGACGGGCGGCGGCCGGCGAGCGCGCCCTTCTTCGGGGGTTTCGGCGAACCGGCCGCCTTGGCCTTCTTCTTCCCCTTCTTCGGAGCCACCACCGGTTCCGCGGGCGGCGCCTCGCCCTCCGTCGCGCGCTGCTCGGGGATCGGCTTCGGCGGGGCGGGCGGCGCGTCCGAGAAGTTGAGCATCACGAGGTCCCAGCCGCCCCCGCCGGAGTGGTACAGCTGCGGCGGCGGTACGGCGTCCGGGTCGGCCTCGGCGTCGGGCTCGCGCGGCGGGTCGAGGGGCACGGCGGACATGCCCGGCACGCCCGGGGCCGTGGCGGCGTCGTACACGCTGTCGTCGGGGCCGGCCTCGGCTCTGTCGGGCTCACCGCCGCCCTGCCTCGCGCTCCACGGCCCGCTCTTGCGCCACCACTCGCCGTCCGTCATCCCCGACACCCCGCCTCGCCCGTACCCTGCCCGACCCACCGAAGCCCGACCCTCCGAAGCCCGACCCACCGAAGCCCGACCCTCCGAAGCCCGACCCACCGAAGCCCGGCCACCGAAGCCCGACCCACCAAAGCCCGGCCACCGAAGCCCGGCCCGGTCCGGCCCCACCGAACCGCCCTGGGCGTGACGCTACCCATCAGTCCCCCACCCACGCGAGTCCCGACTCCGGGTCCACCGGCGCCACACCCGACTAACCTAGGTCGAATGACCACACAGCAGGGCCCCCAACGCTCCGGCAGGTCCGCCGCCGGCCCCCGCACGCTCGCCGAGGAGCTGCGCGCCCGCCCGGACGACGCCCTGGCCGCCCTGCTCCGCGCCCGCCCGGACCTGCTCAACCCGGTGCCCGGCGACCTCACCCAGCTCTCCGCCCGGCTGTCCTCGCGCGCCTCCGCGCTGCGCGCCCTGGAGCGGCTCGACCGGTTCACCCTCCAGGTCGCCGAGGCCCTGGCCACCGCCCCGGACGGCACTACGCTCACCGCCGTCCGCACGCTGCTGACCGGCCCCGCGAAGGTCAAGCCGCACCCCGGCGCCACCCCGCTCACCCCGGCCGACCGGTCCGCCGTCGCCGCCGCGCTGCCCCGGGCGATCGCCACCCTGCGCGACCGCGCCCTGCTGTGGGGCCCGGACAACGGGCTGCGCCTGGTCCTCGCCGTCCGCGAGGCGCTCGCGCCGACCGCCGCCAACCCGGGCCGCACCGGCCTCGGCCCGACGCTCGCCGACGCCACCATGGGCATGTCCCCGGCCCGGCTGCAGCAGCTCCTCGCCTCCGCCGGGCAGCCCGCGACGCCCGACCCGGTCACCGCCGTCGCCGCGCTCACCGCGCTGCTCGCCGACCGCGCCCGCTGCGACGCGCTGCTCGCCACCGCCCCCGAACCCGCGCTGCGGCTGCTGGAACGCCTGGTCTGGGGCCCGCCCACCGGCACCGTCCCGGACGCCGCCCGCCCGGTCACCGCCGAGGACGCGCAGAGTCCCGTCGAGTGGCTGCTGGCACGCGGCCTGCTGCTGCCGAGCAGCCCGGGCAGCGTCGTCCTGCCACGCGAGCTCGCCCTGCACCTGCGCGGCGGACGCACCCACCGCACCGTCGAACCCGCCCAGCCCGAGCCCGCGCCCGCCACTCCACCGCGCGATCCACAGGCTGTGGACAGCGCCGCCGCCGGCCAGGCCCACACCGCCGTCAAGACCGTCGAGGAAGTGCTCGACCTGTGGGGCCTCACCCCGCCGCCCACCCTGCGCGCGGGCGGCCTCGGCGTGCGCGACCTCAAGCGCACCGCCCAAGCCCTGGAGACCACCGAGCAGCAGGCCGCCTTCTGGCTCGAACTCGCCTACGCGGCAGGCCTGCTGGCCCCGGACGGCGAGGCCGACGAGTGCTGGGCCCCGACCCCCGCGTACGACACCTGGCTCCAGCAGGACACCGCCGAGCGCTGGTCCGTCCTCGCCGCCGCCTGGCTCGCCGCCACCCGCGTGGCCGGCCTCACCGGCACCCCCGACGGCAAGGGCAAGCCGCGCGCCGCCCTCGGCCCCGAACTCGACCGCACGCTCGCCCCGTCCGTCCGCCGCGCCGCCCTCGCGCTGCTCGCCGAACTCCCGCCCGGCACCCCCGCCACCGCCGCCGAACTGCTGCCCACCCTGCGCTGGCAGCGCCCGCTGCGCGGCGGCCCGACCGGCCCGGACGGCCACGAGCTGCGCGACGACCTCGCCGCCTGGGCCCTCGCCGAAGCCGAACTCCTCGGCATCACCGGCCGCGGCGCCCTCGCCGCCCCCGCCCGCGCGCTGCTCACCGCCGAGGCCGACCCGGCCGAGGTGCTCGCCCCGCTGCTGCCCCGGCCGCTCGACCACGTCATCCTGCAGCCCGACCTCACCGCGATCGCCCCGGGCCCGCTGCTCACCCCGCTCGCCCAGGCGCTCGCGCTCTGCGCCGACATCGAGTCCAAGGGCGGCGCCACCGTCTACCGGTTCACCCCGGCCTCCGTGCGCCGCGCCCTCGACGCCGGACGCACCGCCGCCGACCTGCGGGGCTTCCTGGAGCAGCACTCGCGCACGCCCGTCCCGCAGCCGCTCAGCTACCTGATCGACGACGTCGCCCGCCGGCACGGCATCCTGCGGGTCGGCGCCGCGTCCTCGTACCTGCGCTGCGACGACACCGCGCTGCTCGGCGAGGTCCTCGCCGACCGCCGCTCCGCCGACCTGCGGCTGCGGCTGCTCGCGCCCACCGTCCTCGCCTCCCAGGCCGCGCCGGACGTCCTGCTCGCGACACTGCGCACGATGGGCTACGCCCCGGCCGCCGAATCCGCCGAGGGCGACGTGCTGATCACCCGCCCGGACAGCCACCGCACCCCGCCGCGCACCGCGCCGACGCCCGTCCCGGACGGCCCGCCCACCCCCGACGACACCCTGCTCGCCGCCGCCATCAAGGCCATCCGGGCGGGCGACCGCGCCGCGACCGCCACCCGCCGCGAACCCGCCCCCGACCCGCGCAAGCTGCCGCGCACGGCCGCCGCGGAGACGCTGGCCACCCTCCAGACCGCCGTCCTGCTCGGCGAGCGGATGTGGATCGGCTACCTCAACGCCGAGGGCATCGCCAGCCAGCGGATCATCGACCCGGTCAAGGTCGAGGGCGGCTTCGTCACCGCCTTCGACCACCACGCCGACGAGCTGCGCACCTTCGCCCTGCACCGCATCACGGGCGTGGCCGAGCTCGACGAATAAGGGCTCAGTGCCCCTGCGACTCCTTCATCTTCTCCTTGACCGCCTGGTCCGCCAGGGTGCCGATCTGCCCCTGCCCGACCGGCAGTTGGCCCCCGCTTACAGTGTCCGCCAGGAGGAACCCGGGCGCCGCGAGCAGCCCGCCGGGCCCCTCGCCGATGCCCGCGACGGCGTGCGCCGCGCCGGCGGAGGAGGCGGTGGCGGCGAAGGCCGTCCCCATGAGGGCGAGGGCGGTGAGAACACGCTTCGACTTGTTCATGCCCGGCCCAACGAGCGACACGCGCCGGGGTCACCCGCGCCGTTGCCCGCCTCCCGCACCCGGCGCAGTCTGGAACAGGGGGTTCCCGACAGGAGGCAACCCATGCTCGGCGATCTGATAGGCGAAACCCAGGGCCAGGACACCGGCCGACGCGTCATCGCCGCAGGCGACGGCCACGTGACGGTCGAGGTCTCGTTCCAGGGCAGCGGCAGCTACTTCGGCGTCGCGGTCAACACCATCGGCACCTACGAATCCGAACTGCGCCCCGACGGCTCCCTCTACGGCGAGGGCCAGGGCGTCGACATGACCGCCGACGGCCAGTCCGTCACCTGGCACGGCAGCGGCGTCGGCCACTTCACCGCGGACGGCGGCACCAGCTTCCGCGGCGCACTGTTCTTCTTCACCACCTCCCCGCAGCTCGAACGCCTCAACGGCGTCGCCGGCGTCTTCGAGTACGAGACCGACGCGAGCGGCAAGTCCACCGGCAAGCTCTACGAGTGGAAGTAGCCCGCCACTGAACGCCGGGGATGCGCGACACTGGAGGGTCTGCGTCAACCCCAGCCAGTGGAGGGCTCCCCCGCGTGAACGACGGACCGCTCATCGTCCAGAGCGACAAAACTCTTCTCCTGGAGATCGACCACCCCAAGGCCGCCGACTGCCGCCGCGCCATCGCGCCGTTCGCCGAGCTGGAGCGGGCGCCCGAGCACGTGCACACGTACCGGGTGACGCCGCTCGGGCTGTGGAACGCGCGGGCCGCCGGGCACGACGCGGAGCAGGTC
Source organism: Kitasatospora sp. NPDC093558 (assembly GCF_040683475.1). Lineage (NCBI taxonomy): Bacteria > Bacillati > Actinomycetota > Actinomycetes > Kitasatosporales > Streptomycetaceae > Kitasatospora > Kitasatospora sp. NPDC093558. The sequence continues at coordinate 45,149 of NZ_JBFBDY010000006.1, forward strand.
GTCGACGCCCTGGTGACGTACTCGCGCTACCCGGTGCCGCACGCGCTGCTGGTGGACGTGGCCGACACCATGGGCCGCTACGGGCGGCTCCAGCTCACCAAGCACCCGACGCACGGACTGGTGCTCACCACCACCGACCGGCCGGTGCTGGAGGAGGTGCTGCGCTCCAAGAAGATCGTCCCGCTGGTCGGCGCCCGGGTCGACCCCGACACCGTGGTCGTGCACCCCTCCGAGCGCGGCCAGATCAAGCAGGTGCTGCTCAAACTCGGCTGGCCCGCCGAGGACTTCGCCGGGTACGTGGACGGCGAGGCGCACCCCATCGACCTGGACGAGGACGGCTGGCAGCTGCGCCCGTACCAGGCGCAGGCCGTCGAGGGCTTCTGGCACGGCGGCTCCGGCGTCGTCGTGCTGCCCTGCGGCGCCGGCAAGACGCTGGTCGGCGCCGCCGCCATGGCGCACGCGAAGTCGACCACGCTGATCCTGGTCACCAACACCGTCTCGGCCCGGCAGTGGAAGCACGAGCTGGTCAAGCGCACCTCGCTCACCGAGGACGAGATCGGCGAGTACAGCGGCACCAGGAAGGAGATCCGCCCGGTCACCATCGCCACCTACCAGGTGATGACGACCAAGCGGAAGGGCGTGTACGCGCACCTGGAGCTCTTCGACGCCCGCAACTGGGGCCTGGTCGTCTACGACGAGGTCCACCTGCTGCCCGCGCCGGTGTTCAAGTTCACCGCCGACCTCCAGGCCCGCCGGCGCCTCGGCCTGACCGCGACCCTCGTGCGCGAGGACGGCCGCGAGGGCGACGTGTTCAGCCTCATCGGCCCCAAGCGCTTCGACGCGCCGTGGAAGGAGATCGAGGCGCAGGGGTACATCGCGCCCGCCGACTGCTGCGAGGTCCGGGTCACCCTGACCGACTCCGAGCGCCTCGCCTACGCGACGGCCGAGCCGGAGGAGCGCTACCGCTTCTGCGCCACGACGGCGACCAAGCGGCGGGTGGTGGAGGCGCTGGTCAAGAAGCACGAGAAGGACCAGACGCTGATCATCGGCCAGTACATCGACCAGCTGGACGAGCTCGGGGAGGCGCTCGACGCGCCCGTGATCAAGGGCGAGACCAGCAACGCGCAGCGCGAGAAGCTCTTCGACGCGTTCCGCAACAAGGAGATCGGCGTCCTCGTGGTCTCCAAGGTCGCGAACTTCTCGATCGACCTGCCCGAGGCCACGGTGGCCATCCAGGTCTCCGGGACCTTCGGCTCCCGCCAGGAGGAGGCCCAGCGCCTCGGCCGCGTCCTGCGCCCGAAGGCGGACGGCCACGCGGCGCACTTCTACTCCGTCGTCGCCCGGGACACCGTGGACCAGGACTTCGCCGCGCACCGGCAGCGCTTCCTGGCCGAGCAGGGCTACGCCTACCGCATCATCGACGCGGACGACGTGCTGTAACGACAGGAACGGTCAGTACCGGACACCGTCGCGCCCGAGGAAGATCACGCGCGCGGCGGTGTCCAGGGCGATCCCGACGTTGCGGACGGCGGTGGCGAGCAGGCTGTGGTGGCGGCCCGGGAGGGCGGTGGCGCCGGCCGGGGCGGTGATGGGGTTGCGAGTGCTCATGTCTTCAACGGTAGGCACCCGACCGGCCGAGGGCATCACTCCAAAGGCCGCATCCGCCAGGGCGGACCTCGTCCTCCGGGTGTATGCGCACCCCTGAGACCTGCGGGGCTGGAACCCCGAGACGGACGGGTCTAAGATCGTCCGTCTGCCCCCTCCCGCACCGTGGTACCTGCTGAAGTCCCGCAGGCAGCCGGGGGAGGTGCCGACCGCACGGCAACCGGCCGGCCGTACCCACCGTGAGCTCCATCGATCCGCTGCGCCCGTCACCGGGGCAGCCGGGAAGGTTCGCTGTGCCCGCCACCCCCACCACCGACCCCCTCCAGCGCGAACGCGACCACCTGGCCGCGTCCCGCTCCGCGCTGCGGGCGATGCGCGAGGACGTCCAGTCGCTGGACCTGCGCGACGTCACCGGCACCTGGGTGTCCGCCGTCATCCTCCAGAACCAGATCGAGGCCAGGATCGCCGCCCTGGCCGACCTCGCCGACACCCCGCTGTTCTTCGGCCGCCTCGACTACCTCCACGCGATCAGCGAGGAGCTGTCCGAGGGCGGAGGCGGGGAGAACTTCTACATCGGCCGCCGCCACGTCCACGACGCCGACGGCGACCCGATGGTCATCGACTGGCGCGCGCCGGTCTCCCAGCCGTTCTACCGGGCCAGCCGCACCGAGCCGATGGACGTCGAACGCCGCCGCCGCTTCGGCTACACCGGCGGCGAGCTCACCGCGTACGAGGACGAGCACCTCAGCGACCCCGAAGCTGTGACATTCTCCGGCTCCGCCGGGGGCTCCACCACCTCCGCCCTCCTCGCGGCCGAGATCGAGAAGCCCCGCGTCGGCCCGATGCGCGACATCGTCGCCACCATCCAGCCCGAGCAGGACGAGATCGTCCGCTCCGACGTCACGGGCACCATCTGCGTCCAGGGCGCCCCCGGCACCGGGAAGACCGCCGTCGGCCTGCACCGCGTCGCGTACCTGCTGTACGCGCACCGCGAGCGCCTCGCCCGCACCGGCACGCTGGTGATCGGGCCGAACAACGCGTTCCTCTCGTACATCGAGCAGGTCCTGCCCGCCCTCGGCGAGCTGGACGTCGCCCAGTCCACCGTGCAGCAGCTGGTCGGGCACGTCGAGGTCCGGGGCGAGGACAGCCCCGAGTCGGCCCGGCTGAAGGGCGACGCCCGGATGGCCGAGGTGCTGCGCCGGGCCGTCCGCGCGGGCATCGCGCTGCCCACCGAGCCCTGCGTGGTCGTCCGCGGCTCCCGCCGCTGGCGCGTCCCCGCCTACGAACTGACCGAGATCATCGAGGAGTTGAAGGGCCGCGACATCCGCTACGGCGCCGCCGGCGAGGCCCTGCCGCAGCGCATCGCGCACGCCGTGCTGCTGAAGATGGAGCAGTCCGGCGAGGCCCCGGACGACCGGGTGCAGGACGCGGTGGCCCGCAACTCCGCGGTCAAGGCCGTCGTCAAGCAGTGCTGGCCGCCGGTCGACCCGGCCAAGCTGGTGCTGCGGCTGCTCTCCGACCCGGAGTTCCTGGCCGGGTGCGCCGAGGGCGTGCTCACCGCCGAGGAGCAGCAGGCGGTCCTGTGGCCCAAGCCCGGCCGCTCGGTGAAGACGGCCCGCTGGACGGCCGCGGACGCCGTCCTGGTCGACGAGACCACCGACCTCGTGCAGCGCACGCCCTCGCTCGGGCACGTGGTGCTGGACGAGGCCCAGGACCTCTCCCCGATGCAGTACCGCGCGGTCGGCCGCCGCTGCACCACCGGCTCGGCGACCGTCCTCGGCGACCTCGCCCAGGGCACCACCCCGTGGGCGACGGCGAGCTGGCCCGACGCCCTGCACCACCTGGGCAAGCCGGGCGCCCACGTCGAGGAGCTCACCAAGGGCTTCCGGGTGCCGGAGGAGGTCATCGCGTACGCCTCCCGGCTGCTGCCCGCGATCGCCCCCGGCCTGGCCCCCGCGACCTCGGTCCGCGACGCTCCGGGCTCGCTGGCGATCCGCCGGGTCGCGGACGGGGAACTGACGGCGGCCGTGGTCGAGGCCTGCCGGCGGGCCCTGGAACACGAGGGCTCGACCGGCCTGATCGCCGCCGACGCGCGCATCCCGCTGCTCGCCGAGGCGCTGGCCGAGGCCGACCTGGCGCACCTGACCCCCGGCACCGAGACCAGCGCCGAGGCCCGGCTGACGCTCGTCCCGGCCTCGCTCGCCAAGGGCCTGGAGTACGACTACGTGGTGCTGGACGAGCCGGCCGCCGTCATCGCCGGCGAACCGGACGAGCGCACCGGCCTGCGCCGCCTGTACGTGGCGCTCACCCGCGCCGTCTCGGGCCTGACCGTCCTGCACGCGGAGCCCCTGCCCGAGCAGCTCGGCTGACGGCGGAGGGGCCGGCCCGCATCCGGACCGGCCCCTCCCGCGCACGACGGGCCCCGGCACGACGCGATCCCGCGCAAGGCGGCGTGACCGGCCCCTCCCGCGCGCGACGGGCCCCGGTCGCCCGGCTGTCGGCGCTTCCACGCTCAGCCGTCGATCAGGGCCCGCCACTCGGCGACCTTCGCCGCGTCGACCGGCGACTGCCACCCGCCGGCGCGGACCGCGCCGCCGACGTGGAAGGCGTCGAAGCCGGCCGCCCGCAGCCCCGGCACGTGCTCGGCCCGCAGGCCGCCGCCGATCAGGATCCGCTGCCCGTACCCGGGCTCGCCCTTCCTGGCCAGCTCCGCGAGCAGCACCTCGCGCCCGGCGTCCACACCGCCCGCCGCGCCCGAGGTGAGGAAGGTGTCCAGCCCGGGCAGCGCGCCGACGGCCGCGCGGACGGCGGCCCGGGCGGCGCTGTGGTAGTTCGCCCGGGGGAATGTCCAGCGGCAGCCGGCCACCGCGTCCGCGACCGCCGTGGTGGCGGCGAGGTCGACGGCGCCGTCCGCGGCGGG
>NZ_JBFBDY010000007.1:0-17222 GCF_040683475.1 Kitasatospora sp. NPDC093558
CTCCGAAAAGCGAATCGGGCCGAAGTCCGAACGCAATCCAATTAAACGCGCACGCCGAATACGCACCGAGCCGCGACAAGACGCGACCCAGCCCGGACCGGGAAGTGGTGTTTCAGAGGATTGGCTGCCTCGGGACCGTCCGCGCCGATGCGTGTCCGGTGCTCCCTGCCAGGCAGCTCGAAGAACACTAGACCTCTCCGGAGACCGAGTCAAGCGCGGGTTCCCGCTCCTCGGGGGCCTCCTCGGCGGTCTCGTCGGCCGGCAGCTGGAACGCCAGGACGGCCACGTCGTCGTCGTGCTCCGAGGTCACGCCCATCGCCCGGAGCAGGCGGGCGCAGATCACCTCGGGTGCGCCGATCGCGCCGGTGAGCGTGCGGGCGAGGAGGTCGAGGCCCTGGTCGATGTCCTCGTCGCGGCGTTCGACCAGTCCGTCCGTATAGAGGACGCCGGTCGTCCCGGGCAGGAGGCGCAGGGTGTGCGAGACGTGCAGGCCGCCGCCGGTGCCGAGGGGCGGGCCGTTCTGCTCCTCGCTGCGCAGGATGGTTCCGTCGGGGCAGCGCAGGAGCATCGGGAGGTGGCCGGCGGAGGCGTAGGAGAGGGTGCGGCGCCGCGGGTCCCAGACGGCGTAGGTGCAGGTGGCGATCTGGTTGGCGTCGATCTCCATGGCGAGGCCGTCGAGCAGGCGCATGACCTCGTGCGGCGGGAGGTCGAGGCGGGCGTACGCGCGGACGGCGGTGCGCAGCTGGCCCATCACGGCGGCGGCGCGCAGGCCGCGGCCCATCACGTCGCCGATGACGAGCGCGGTGCGTCCGCCGTCGATGGCGATGACGTCGTACCAGTCCCCGCCGACCGCGGCTTCGGCGCCGCCGGGCTGGTAGGTGGCGGCGACGCGGAGGTCGGCCGGCTGGTCGAGCTTCTGCGGGAGCAGGCTGCGCTGGAGGGTGACGGCGGCCTCGCGCTGGCGGCGTTCGGCCTCGCGGAGCCGGGCGGCGGCGAGGACCTGGTCGGTGACCTCGGCGGCGAAGATGAGGACGCCGGCGGGCGGGCCGTCGGTGAGGGCGTCGCGGTTGTCGCGGGAGTCGCCGGTGCCGAGCGGGACGCAGGAGACGTTGTAGTAGCGGTTGCCGGTGAGGCCGAGGATGCAGCGCGCCTTGACGCTACGGGGCCGGCCGCCGCGGATGACCTGGTCCATGAGCGGCAGGACGCCGAGGGTGCCGAGTTCGGGCAGGGCCTCGCACGCGGGCAGGCCGGTGGGGCGCTCGCCGAAGAGTTCGCGGTAGGCGCGGTTGGCGTAGGCGAGCTGGTGCAGCGGGCCGTAGGTGACGGCGACGGGGGCGGGGATGCGGTTGAGGACCTCGCGCAGGTGCTGGGGTTTGTGCGGGTCGAGGAGTTCGGCCGCGGTGGCGAGGCTGGTCGGGTCGCGCGGGCCGGGGACCACGACGTCGCCGGAGGGCACGCCGTCCTCCGTGCCGACCGCGGTCTGCGGGGCGGCACGCCAGGGGACTCCGGTGAGCCGGGCGCTCCAGCGCATGAGGTTCAAACGACGGCCGCTTCCTCGTTTTCCAGTCATATCATCACTTTTTGTGTACACATCAGCACACGGGGTAATGACTCGGTTGAGGCTGATCCTGTCAGGCGGAGGCCCGATTCCGGAAGTCGCGCGCGCTCGGCGTGGCCGTCCGGTCGGTCACGCCGGGGCGTCCGGCCCCCGTTCGGGGCGCGGTCCGAACCCCGCCTCGAATTCCGAACGCGGGTGCTCCAGCGTGCCGAGCGAGACCACTTCCCGGGAGAACAGCCCGCCCAGCACCCAGTCCATCAGCACCCGCACCCGCCGGTCCGCGCTCGGCAGCCGGCGCAGGTGCCGGGCGCGGTGCAGCCACCAGGCCCGGCGGCCGGTGAGGCGCCCGCCGCGCCGGGTGTGAGCGACGGCGCGGCGCAGGCCGAGCGAGGTCGAGCAGGCGGCCGGACCGGGCCGGTACTCGGCGAGGTCGGGCGCGTGCGGGCCGCCGTCCAGCGCGACGGCGATGTTCCGGGCGAGCAGCTCGGCCTGCGCGAAGGCGTGCTGGGCGTTGGGCGCGCAGGGGGCGCCGTCCGCGTGCGGGTCGGGCACGGCCGCGCAGTCGCCGGCCGCCCAGACGCCGGGCAGCGCGCGTCCGTCCGGGCCGAGGACCTGGAGGGTGGGCAGGCAGCGGACCCGGCCGGAGGCGTCCAGCGGCAGGTCGGTGTCGCGCAGCAGCGGGGACGGGCGCACCCCGGCCGTCCAGACCAGGGTGCGGGCGGCGAAGCGGCTGCCGTCGGACAGCGCGACGACCTGGCCGGCCGCGGATTCCAGCGTCGTGCGCAGCCGGACGTCGACGCCGCGTTCGCGCAGCTGTCCGAGGGTGTGCGCGGCGAGTTCGGGCGACTCCTCGGCGAGGATCCGGTCGGTGGCCTCGACCAGCACCCAGCGCAGGTCCTCCGGGGCGACGTTGTGGTACCCGCGCACCGCGTACCTGGCCATGTCCTCCAGCTCGGCGAGCGCGCCGACGCCCGCGTAGCCGGCGCCGACGAAGACGAAGGTGAGGGCGGACTGGCGCAGGGCGGGGTCGCGGGTGGCGGAGGCGAGGTCCAGCTGTTCGAGGACGTGGTTGCGCAGGCCGACCGCCTCGGCGACGGTCGAGAAGCCGCGGCCGTGCTCGGCGAGGCCGGGCACCGGGGCCGTCCTGGAGACCGAGCCCGGCGCCACCACCAGGACGTCGTAAGGGAGTTCGAGCGGTGTCGGGGTCTCGCCCGGGGCCGCGGCGTCGGCGAGGGCCCGGCGGGCGGCGTGCTCGATCCGGGTGATCCGGGCGGTGAGCACCCGGCAGTCCGGCAGGGCCCGGCGGAGCGGGACGACCACGTGCCGCGGGTCGATCGAGCCGGCCGCCACCTCCGCGAGCAGCGGGTGGTACGTGAGGTAGGCCTGGGGCTCGACGACGGTGATCTCCGCCTCGCCCCGGCGCAGCCGCTCGCGCAGGCCGCGCTGGAGGTGCAGCGCGGTGGCCATCCCGGCGCAGCCGCCTCCGGCGATCAGGATCCTGATGGTGCACCTCCCGACGGTGTCGCGTTCGTGTGGTGTTCCGTCCCTGTCGAAGGGCCCGGGCCGTCCCCCGTTCGGGGGGTATCCCCCGACGCGCCCCCCTATGAAGGACCGTGGGGGGTGGTCTTGTCCACAGTCCGTACGGGGCGGGATGCGACGGGAGTGACCGGTGTGGCCAGTTGTGCTGCCCGGGGGACTTTCTGACGCACTTTCGGCCTCGGAGAGCCGTGAACTATGGTCGGATTGTGTGCCGGAGCGGCCACCGCCATGACAACCGGCGGCGACGCACCGTGGAGCGGCCACTACGGCCAGTTCCAGCGTTGGCGCGAGAACCCGACTGCGGGACAGTCATCCGGGGAAGGGTAGTTCCCGGACGAGGCCCCGGGCGGTGCCGACGCACCGAGCCGGACGCGTGGCCCGGCCCGGTGGCACGACCGTGGTCACCGGAACGGGACGGGCGGCACGAGCAATGGGTCATCAGGTCACTTCTGACGGGCTGAGCTGCACCGGGGGGTGCAGGGGCGGGCGACGACAGGGTCCGGGATCGGACGCCTGCGGGGGAGAGTTGAGATGATGGAGCAGGAACAGGTGTTGGGGCGGGCGGGTGTACCGCACGTCGTCCAGGGCACGGTGCCGGAGCAGCGCGGACCGGTGGAACCACCGCCGCAGCACGGGGTGTCGGCGGTCTCGTACGCCGGCGTCCCGTACCGGGCGGAGCCGTCGCAGGCCGCCGTGCCGGGCGCCCGGTTGCGGGTGGACGCGCGGCGCAACCTGGAGAGCGTGCTGCGCGCCGCCCGGGAGGTGTTCGGCGAATTCGGTTACGGCGCACCGATGGAGGAGGTCGCCCGCCGCGCCGGGGTCGGCGTCGGCACGGTGTACCGGCGCTTCCCGAGCAAGGAGGTGCTGGTCCAGCGGATCGCCGCCGAGGAGGTGGCCTGGCTGACCGCACAGGCGCGCGAGTCGCTGTACGGCGGCGGCGGTGCCTGGGAGTCGCTGGCCGGGTACCTGGCCCGCGCGGTGAGCACGGGCGCCGGCCGGCTGCTGCCGCCGGAGGCGTTCCGGTACGCCGAGGAACTGGGCCGGGTGCCCGAGCAGCGGGTGCCCGAACAGGCGCTCGCCGCCCGGTACGACCTGCGCGGCGACGAGGCGCGGACGGCGGGCGAGGCTTCGGCGGCGGACGCCGATCCGCGGCTGCTGCTCCAGCTGCTGGCCGCCCTGGTGGCCAGGGCGGGCGCGGCGGGCGAGCTGCGGCCGGGCGTCACGGTGGCGGACGTCGTCCTGGTGCTGACCGCGTCGGTGCCGGTGCACGCGGCGCGGACGGTGCCGGCGGGCGGGGTTCCGGGTGTCGGCGTACCGGTCGGCGTCCTCGGTGTGCCGCAGGTGGACGGGCACGCGGTGGCCGGGCCGTCGGACCGGCTGCTGCAGATCCTGCTGGACGGCCTGCGGGCGCGTTGACGGCCCACGGGTGGGCTCGCGTCCACCGGGGCCGGTGATCCCGGGCACGACCCGGCGATCGGAGCGGCACGGCGGGCTGCCGTGACCGGCAAGGGAGTTGGCCGAATGACCGGCGCGCGGGCACTGGACGCGCGCCGGGTGTGGGCGTCGCACAACCGGTTGCCGCGCGCTGGGCGAACACATCCGCGACGTCCCCTCGGAAGAGTGGGTACCGGCCGGTCCGGCTACCGCCCTTCCCTGCGCTATGCCATCCTTTGCCCGTGGTTGGAGCCAATGTCCCGATGCGCGCCCTTCGAGCGCCGTCGGCGCCGTATGACGGGGGACCGTGCGTCTACGCACGCCCTCGCGCTCTGCCACGCTACGGGGGCTGTCGTGGAGTCTGGGGTCCGTTGTGAGCGCCGAGGAACAGAACGACTACGGATACGGGCTCGACTTCGGCCGTGCTGACGGGCTGGCCGACGGTCACGCGGGCGGTTCGCCCGACGGCGGTTCCGGACTGCCCGGGGGCGGTTCCGGCGGTCTGTCCGGCGCTTCGGGCAGTGCTTCCGGCGCTTCGGGTGGTGTCTCCGGGGGTGCTTCCGGCGGTGCTTCCGGCGGCCTGGCCGACGGATCCGGCTCGGCGGCCTCAGGGCTCCCTGCCGCCTCCTCCTCCGGCGTGCCCGGCCAAGTGCCCGGCAACACACCGGGATCGGCCACCGGACACGTCCCCGACCAGGCCGGGATGCCCAGCCGCGAGTCGCTGTCCGCCTCCGCCGCCGCCCTCCCCCCGGGCCGAGTGCCCGGCCAGGCCCCCGCCGGCCGTGGCGGCGTCGCCCCGGAGGCGTTCGTCGGCGCCGGCCGCGCCACCCGCCCCACGGTGCCCGCCCCCGCCGACCCCGTGGACGGCGAGCGCCCGCCCTCCGACGCCGAGTTGACCGCCCGCGTGCGGGCCGGCGACGACACCGCGTACGAGGAGATCTACCGCCGGCACGCCGACTCCGTCCGCCGCTACGCGCGCACCTGCTGCCGGGACAGCTTCACCGCCGAGGACCTCGCCGGCGAGGTGTTCGCCCGCACCCTGCAGGCGCTCAGGGCGGGCAAGGGCCCCGAGTTCGCCGTCCGCGCCTACCTGCTGACCGCCGTGCGCAACGTCGCCGCGGCCTGGACCCGCAGCGAGCGGCGCGAACAACTCGTCGACGACTTCGGCGTGTTCGCCCAGACCTCGGCCGCCGTCGTCGACCTCGACCTGGCCGACCCGGGCGCCGACGCCTGGGCCATGGCCATGGCCGACCAGCGCATGGTCATGCAGGCCTACGCCGAACTGCCCGAGGACGACCGGGTCGTGCTCTGGCACACCGAGGTCGAACGCGAGTCCCCGAAGACCGTCGCGGTGATGCTCGGCAAGACCGCCAACGCCACCGCCGTCCAGGCCCACCGAGCCCGCGACCGGCTCGCCGCCGCGTTCCTCCAGGCCCACGTCTCCGGCAGCCAGGACAGCGCGTGCGAGGGGTACGCCAACCGCCTCGGCGCGTACGCGCGCGGCTCGCTGCGCAAGCGGGCCTCGGCGGACGTCGGACGGCACCTCAAGGAGTGCGACCGCTGCACGGCGGCCTACCTCGAACTGTCCGAGATCAACACCGGACTGCGCGCCCTGCTGCCCGGTGGGGTGCTCGTCTGGGTCGGCGTCGGCGGGTTCAGCGCGGCCGCGGCCGCCGTGGGCGGTGCCGCCGCGGTCGGTGGCGCGGCCGCCGGGACGGCTGCGGCGACGGCGGGGACGTCGGCGGGGTCCGCGACCGCTGGTGCGGGGGCCGGTAGTGCGGGAGCCGGTGCTGCCGGCGCCGGGGGTGCCGCCGGCGGGAGCGGGTCCAGTGCCGCCGCGATCGCCGGGGAGGGCCTCGGTACGGCCGCCAAGGCCGGCATCGCCGCTGCCGTCGCGGTGGCCGCGGCCGCCGTCGCCGCCTACGCGCTCACCGCCTCGCCCGAGCCCAAGCCGCCGATCGCGGCGCCCACCGCGTCCGCCGCCCCCGCGGCCCCGGCCCCGGAAGCGCCCGCACCCGCGGCCCCTGCGCCCGCGCCGTCGCCCTCGTCGTCGCCCTCGTCGTCGCCGAGCAGCGCCGCGCCCGCGCCGGAGCCCGTGTCCGAGCCCAGCCCCTCCCCCAAGCCGGCGCCGACGCCCACCCCGAGCGCGGCGCACAAGACCACGCAGCCGCCCGCGGCCACCAGCGCGCCCGCCCCGGCGCCCACGCACGCCCGTCCGGTCTTCACGCCGCCCGCCGTGCCGACGCCCGAGACGCCCGTCGTGCCGACGCCCGAGGTGCCGCCCGTTCCCACACCGACCGTGCCCACGCCGACGGTGCCCCCGGTGCCGACGCCGACGTTCACGCCGCCGACCCCGACCCCGACCCCGCCCCCGCCCACCGACTTCTGGGCCGACTCGCTGCCCGTCCACAAGCCCGGCAACAACCGGGTGCCGCCGACCGGGCCCGCCATCCGGCAGAAGGGCACCGACTGGTTCTGGCAGCACGGCGGCGCCTGGATCGGCGGCGAGTACCACCCGCACGCCCTCACCGTCCACGCCCCCGCCACCACGCGGATCGACCTCAACCGCGCCTGCACGGCCTTCGACGCCGTCGCCGGCGTGGACGACCTGACGGTCTCGCCCGGCGGCGTCGTCTTCTCGGTGCAGGACGGCGACGGCAGTACCCTGTGGCGCTCCCCCACGCTCGCGGCCGGGGACGACGCGGTGCCCGTGCACGTGCCCCTCGCCGGGCAGACGTCGATCCGGCTGGTCGTCACGCCGGTGAACGGGGTCTGGTCGGCGCTCAACGTGGCCGACTGGGCGGAGGCCCGCTTCAGGTGCTCCTGAAGCGGGCCTCCGGGGGAACTGCAGTCGTCAGATGGCGCAGGAGCCGTCCGCGCAGGCCTCCCCCGCCGGGGCGACCTGGACGGGGGCCGGCTTGCGCTCGCCGATCTCGGCGGCCACCTGCTCCAGCACCTGGCGGAAGGTCTCGGCCTCCTGACCGCCCTGGACCGCCCACTTGCCCTCGAACACGAAGGTCGGGACGGCGGTGATGCCGAGCTCCCGGGCCTCCGCCAGCTGCGCGCGCACCTCTGCGGTGCCCTCGTCGCCCGCGAGGTAGGCCGCCACGCGCTCGCGGTCCAGGCCGGTGGCCACCGCGACGTCCGTCAGCGCGGCGCGGTCGCCGACGTCGACGCCGTCGGTGAAGTGCGCCTTGAGCAGCGCCTCCTTCAGGCGGCCCTGGACGGCGGCGCCGTACTCCGTCTCCGCGAGGTGCAGGAGGCGGTGGCCGAGGAACGTGTTCGCGTGCAGCGCGGCGTCGAAGTCGTACGTGATGCCCTCGGCGCGGCCCAGCTCCGTCACCCGCGCGTCCATCGCGACGGACTGCGGGCCGTAGCGCTCGGCCAGCCACTCCCGGTGCGGGCTCGGCGTCGCCGGCGCGTCCGGGACCAGCTGGTACGGCCGGTAGACCACCTCGACGCCCTCCTTGCCCGCGAAACCGTCGAGCGCCTCCTCGAAGCGGCGCTTGCCGATGTAGCACCAGGGGCAGGCGATGTCGGAGTAGATCTCGACCTTCATGACGGGGGCTCCAGGGGTGGGGATGCGGCGTCTGACGAGATAGGTGAACGGTGAACCATCTCGGGACATTCCCGGCGCCGCTCCCGGTACCTGCAGCGACTCAGGCCTGAGACGGCGCCGGCACCACCAGGACCGGGCAGGCCGCGTGATGGACGGCGGCCGTGCTCACCGAGCCGAGGAGCAGCCGGTTGAACCCGCCGTTGCCGCGGGTGCCGACGACGAGGGTGTGCTGGCGGTTGGACGCCTCCAGCAGCACCTCGATGACGTTCCCCAGCACCACGTGCAGCGACAACTCCCCCGCGTACGGGCGCAAACGCTGCTGCTGCACGGCGGCGACGGACCGGCGCAGCCCGTCCGCCATGCTCTCCACCAGGGTCTCGACGCTCTCCTGGACCAGCTCGGCCATGCCCGGCGGGTAACCGGCCGGCGCCGGATTCACGACGGCGAGGACGTAGAGGGGCAGACCGAACAGCTCCGCCTCCGTCATCGCCCGATCCAGCGCCCACAACGACCCGTCCGACCCGTCGCACGCCGCCAGCACCCCGGGCGGCCGCCCCGTCGGCGGGCGCCCGAGCACCGACAGCACCACCGGCACCGGCTCCTCCTGGCTCACCCCGGCCACGACCGCCTCCTCACACCCGCACCAACGGCAACCCCGCCATCATGACCCGCCTCGCACGGGCACCCGCCTAGCCGCGCGGTGGGGGTGGGGAGGAGGTGAGGGCCGGGGACGGCGGCGAGCCGCGCGGCGGGGGCGGTGGATTGGGCGAGCGGCCCGGCGGGAGGGTCCACGGGCTGCGGGGGGAGGGCGGGAGCGGGCGTGCGGGTGCGTTGTCGGCGGGTGCTCCTGCGTCAGGTGGTGAGGGCGGGGTGGGTGGGGTGGGGGAGGCCGGTCCAGCAGGCGCCGTGGCGGCGGGCGCGGATGCGGCGGAGCCAGAGTTCGGTGGAGACCAGGTCGGCCAGGCCGGCGAGGGCGTGGGGGGAGCGGAGGGTGGCGGGGTCGGCCAGGCCGGCGCGGACAGCGGGGAGGTCGATGAGGCCGGCTTCGGCGAGGAGGGGGGCGTCGAAGAGTTCGGCGAGGCCCTCGGCGGCGAGGCGCAGGCCCGCGCGGGCGGGGGCGGTGCGGTCGGGGCGGGGGCCGCGGCCCCAGTCGGGCGGGAGGTCGGTGCGGCCGGCGCCGGTGAGGACGGCGTGCAGGAGGGCGTGCCGGGCGCCGGGCTGGAGGCGGATGTCGTCGGGGAGGAGGCGGGCGGCGCGGACCACCTGGTTGTCCAGGAATGGGGCGTGGAGGCGCTGGCCCGGCTGTTCCGCCGCGTGGACGAGCGTGCGGAAGGAGCGCGCCTGTCGGTAGAGAGCGTGCTTGGCCCGGCGCGCGCCCGGATGTTCCTCGGGCGCCGGTCTGCGCGCCGCCAGGCGCAGCCGTAGGGCGACCGCGGAGAGCGCGTCGTCGGAGAGCCAGCGGGCGGCCGGTCCCGGGACGCACCAGGCGAGGTCGCCGGCCGAGCGGTGGCCCGCCGTGCCGCCGCCGTCGGGGACGTGGCGGGCCGTGAGCTTCGCCGCGGCGTCGTCGAGCGCCTCGGCGTAGCGGATCCGGGAGAGCCGGTGGGCGGCCCGGACGACGGTGAGCGGGGTGCGCAGCGCGCCCGTGAGGACGCCGGCCGCGGCACGGTCGACGCCCGCCAGCGCCGCGACGGGCGGCAGGAGTTCGCGGGGCCGGCCGGCCCGGAGGAGGTCGGCGAGCCGGGCCGGGTGGCCGTCGAGGACCTGGCGGGCGCCGTAGCCGGTGAGGTGGTCGGTGCCGCCGGCGTCGAAGCGGGCCTCGGCGCGGGCGGCGGCGACGAGTTCGGGGCCGGGTTCGTCGGTGAGCCGTCCGGACTGCGGGTCGGTGCGCAGGCTCGCGTACGGGAGGGCGTCGGGGCCGGGGTCGAGGACGGTGTGCCGCAGCCGGGGCGTGTCGGGGGCGAGGGCGAGGGTGGCGGGGGCTTCGGTCTCGCCGAGCGTGATGGCGGCCAACTGCTCGGGGGCGCTGGGTTCCTGGGCAGCGGGACGGGCCCACGAACCCTTGACCGCGCCGCTCCGTGCACCGCCCGTCGTCGTCGCGCCGAGGTCCTGCGGACCTCCCGGAGCCGCGGCCGGCGGCGCAGGCTGGGGTGCGGGCGGCAGCGGCACCGCGGCAGCGAGCAGGGCGACGGTCGCCGACGCCGTCCCGTACGACAGGTCGACGCCGAGCCGGGCGCGGGCGCTGCCGGGCGGGGTGGGCACGGTGGTGCGGACCCGGGAGCGGACGGATTCCAGCAGGGCGCGGGTGAGTTCGCGTACCGCGGGCGCCTCGCCGCGCGCCTGGTCGGCGGAGGCGGGCTCGTCGTAGGGGTCGAGGTACGGCCGGCCGCCGCGGACGGCGAGCACGTGGCCGGGCGGCACCCGCTGGACGCCGACGTACGGGGTGCCGGTGCCGAGCGCCTCGGGCGACTCGGGGCAGGCGAGCCGGGCGGCGAGGTGGCCGGTGTCGAGGGGTGCGCCGACCAGGTCGGCGAGCGGGAGGGCGGCGGTGGCGTACGCGGTGCCGCCGCACCAGGGGGTGTGGAAGACCGGCTGCGCGCCGGCCAGGTCGGTGAGCAGCAGGGTGGAGCGGGTGCCGGAGCGGAGCACGACGGTGTAGCTGCCGGGCCAGGCGGTGAGGTGGCGGACGGCTCCGCCGCGGGCGGCGGCGAGGCCGGCGGCGAGTTCGGCGGCGGTGGCGCCGCAGTGGCCGAGGACGGCGAGCCGGGTGGTGGCGGGGGTGTCCTCGACGGGGTCGGGGGCGGCGAAGCCGGTGTCGACGGTGGGGCGGGCGCCGGGCCGCAGGGTGACGAGGCGGATCTCCTCGGGGCGCCAGTCACCCACCGCCCAGAGCGGGTTGGGGCCGGTCCAGAGGGCGTGCGCGGCGATCGGCGCGACCGTCCCGAGCGCCTCGTGCGCCGGCGCGCCCGTGCGGGGAGCGCCCGTGCTCCAGCCCGTCAGCCACCGCATCGCGCCTCCACCGGACGAGGACCTGCCGCCGTGCGGCACGTCCGCCGGCTGGCGCGGCTCCGAGCGTGGCTCCGTGGGGTGCGCAGGACTCCGGCGCGCCGTCAGGAGACATCGTGCCACCGGTTGGCGCCGCGGTGACCGGTGTTGCCGGTTCCGGTTGCGCGCCGCGGGAGTTCGGGCCCAAGGCACGCGGGAGGTGCGGGTCCGAAGCACCGGCGGGAACACCCTCGACGGCGAGAGCACCCTCGGCACTGGGCGGCGCCGGTGCCGGAATGCGGCCGGATCCGTTCGGTGGGCGGTGAGCGCCGCCTCCCGCCGGGCGGGCCGGGCCTCCCCCTCCGTGGCCCGGACCGCCCGCGAGGACGCCTTTGACATGGGCATCGCGAGATGGCCGAAAGGCGTCGTCCAGCCCGGGAGGGCATCCGCATGCCCTCCCGGACTTCGCCGCCGCCCGCGGGGATTGAGGCAGCGGCATCCCCCGGCCCGCCGGGTCCTCGACGGCGGGCCGACCCACGACCACCAGCGAATCGCCGCGCCGCCGGTCGGGCCAGGGGGCACGGCCGGGCGCACGTGAACACGGGACCGGAGCACGACGCTCCGGCGCGCGGCGACCCCGGCCCGTTCCGGGCGGTCCCGGCCGCACCCCGCGAACTCCCCGCGCAGGGGCGCCGGGTGCGCGATCCCGCCATCCGGAATGAGGCCTCTTAACCGTCGGAACGCGTCCGACTACTCTAGGTACAGCAGCTACGGCCCGGTGCCGCCCGGGCCCCGCGCACGAGGCCGCAGGAGGTGCCGCCGCCACCATGACCGTCAGCCCACGAGGACCGAACGAACGGCTCGGCACGCTCCTGTCCCTCGCCCAGATCAGCAACGCGGGGCTGGCCCGCCGGGTCAACGACCTCGGCGCCCAGCGCGGGCTGACACTGCGCTACGACAAGACCTCGGTGGCCCGCTGGGTGGGCAAGGGCATGGTCCCGCAGGGGCCCGTCCCGCACCTGATCGCCACCGCCATCGGCGGCAAGCTCGGCCGGCCCGTCCCGCTGGAGGAGATCGGCCTCGGCGACACCGACCCGGCGCCCGAACTCGGCCTGGCCTTCCCGCGCGAGGTCTCCGAGGCGGTCCGCTCGGCCACCGACCTCTGGCGGGTCGACCTCGACCTGCGCCGCGGGCCCGGCGGCGGCCGCTGGAGCGACAGCCTGGCCGGCACCTTCTCGGTCGCCGCCTACGCGACGCCCGTCTCCCGCTGGCTGATCAACCCGGCGGACGGCTCGGTGGCCCGCGAGGTTCCGCGCGCCACGAGCGAGTCGGCGCCCTTCCGGGTCGGCCACTCGGACGCCGCCAAGCTCCGCGAGGCCGCCCAGGAGGCCCGCCGCTGGGACTCCAAGTACGGCGGCGGGGACTGGCGTTCGTCCATGGTGCCGGAGTGCCTGCGGGTGGAGGCGGCGCCGCTGCTGCTCGCCTCGTACAGCGACGCGGTCGGCCGGGCGCTGTTCGGCGCGACGGCCGAACTCACCAGGCTGGCCGGCTGGATGGCGTTCGACACCGGGCAGCACGAGGCCGCCCAGCGCTACTACATCCAGGCCCTGCGCCTGGCCAGGGCCGCCGCCGACGTGCCGCTCGGCGGCTACGTGCTCGCCTCGATGAGCCTCCAGGCCGGCTACCGCGGCTTCGCCGAGGAGGCGGTGGACCTCGCGCAGGCCGCCCTGGAGCGCAACCGGGGCCTCGCGACCGCCCGGACGATGAGCTTCTTCCACCTGGTGGAGGCACGGGCCCAGGCCAAGGCCCGCAATGCGGCGGCGTGTGCGACGGCGCTCGGCGCGGCGGAGAGCGCACTCGAACGAGCACGCGCCGGTGACCCGGATCCCTCCTGGATCGACTTCTACGCCTACGACCGCCTCGCCGCCGACGCCGCCGAGTGCTTCCGCGACCTCGGGGTGCCCTCCAAGGTGCGGCAGTTCACCCGCGAGGCGCTGGCCACGCCGACCGAGGGCTTCGTCCGCTCGCACGGACTGCGGCTCGTCGTCTCGGCGATGGCCGAGGCCGAGGCCGGCAACCTGGACGCCGCGGTCGCCGCCGGCGAGCGCGCCGTCGAGGTGGCCGGCCGGATCTCCTCGCAGCGCAGCCGGGAGTACGTGGTCGAGATGCTGCGCCGCCTGGAGCCCTTCCAGGGCGAACGGCGGGTCCGCGAACTGGCCGAGCGCGCCCGGGCGGTGATCGTCGCCCCGGCGTGAGCCACGCGCGCGCCGGGGCCGCACGCCGGGTTCACGCGCCCTCGACCCCTCCCGCCCACCGTGGCAGCATCGGCGGCGAACTCGGCCCTGCGTCCGGACGGCGGGCGGGGGCCGGCCGGGCGGACTGCGAGGAGCGGCAGTGGCGTACGACTTCGACGTGCTGGTGGTGGGCGGCGGGATCGTCGGGCTCGGGACGGCGTACGCGCTGACGGCGGCACGGCCGGAGCTGCGGATCGCGGTGCTGGAGAAGGAGCCCGGTTTCGCCGCGCACCAGACCGGGCGCAACAGCGGGGTGATCCACAGCGGCCTCTACTACCGGCCCGGCTCGTACAAGGCGCGGTTCGCCGTGGCGGGCGCCGCCGAGATGGTCGCCTTCTGCCGCGAGCACGGGATCCCGCACGAGGTGACCGGCAAGCTCGTCGTCGCCACCCGCGCCGACGAACTGCCGCGCCTGGCGGCCCTGGCCGAGCGCGGGCGGTCGAACGGCATCCCGGTCACCGAGCTGGACCGGGCCGGGATCGCCCGGTACGAACCGGAGGTCACCGGCCTGGCCGGGCTGCACGTCGCCACCACCGGCATCTGCGACTTCCCGGCCGTCGCGACGGCCTACGCGCGGCTGGCCCGGGAGGCCGGCGCGGTGCTGCGGACGGGCAGCGAGCTGCGGGCGGTGGACCGGCGGGCGGACGGGGTGACGGTGCAGACCTCCACCGGCGAGCTGCGCTGCCGGGTGCTGGTGAACTGCGCCGGGCTGCACAGCGACCGGATCGCCCGGCTGGCCGGCGACGACCCGGGGCTGCGGATCGTGCCGTTCCGCGGCGAGTACTACGAACTCGTCAAGGAGCGCAGGGAGTTGGTGCGCGGCCTCGTCTACCCGGTGCCCGACCCGGCGTTCCCCTTCCTCGGCGTGCACCTCACCCGGGGCATCCACGGGGACGTCCACGTCGGCCCGAACGCCGTACCCGCGCTGGCCCGCGAGGGGTACGACTGGCGGACGGTCCGCCCGCGCGACCTGGCCGGGACGCTCGCCTTTCCCGGCACCTGGCGGATCCTACGGCGGCACTGGCGCTACGAGGTCGGCGAACTGCACCGCTCGCTGTCCAAGCGGGCGTTCACCGCCGCCGTCCGGCGACTGCTGCCCGCGGTGACCGCCGACGACCTGGTGCCGACCACCGCCGGGGTGCGCGCGCAGGCCGTCGCCAGGGACGGCTCGCTGCTGGACGACTTCGCGTTCGCCGGCTTCGACCCGGCCGACCCGCGCTCCCCGCGCCGCCTGGTGCACGTTCTCAACGCCCCCTCCCCCGCCGCGACCGCCTCGCTGCCGATCGGCCGGGAGGTGGCCCGCCGGGCGGTGGCGGCGCTGGAGGCGGGCGGGTGAGCGAGGGGCGTGGGCGGGTGAGAAGCGGCACGAGGTGAGCGGGGGCGCGACTCATGGCGCGAGGCGCGCGAAGGGGGCGGATGAGCCGCGTCACACGCCCCTCCGGCCGCCCCGCGCGGCCCCGTAGACTCGGGGGATTGTGACTGCCACCGCCCCCATCCCCCAGCAATCGCCGTCCGCCCGCCTGTCCGCCGCGCCGGCCGGCTACCCCGCGCCGATGTACCCGCACAAGGCGACCGAGGCCCAGCACCGCGAGCGGCGCATCCGCAGCTTCCAGCCGCGCCGGGGGCGGATGACCAACGCCCAGGCGGGCGCCCTGGACCGCAGCTGGGAGACCTACGGCATCCCCATCGACGGCAGCCCGCTCGACCTGCGCGAGCTGTTCGGCGACCTCCCGGTCACCCTGGAGATCGGCTTCGGCATGGGCGAGACCACCGCCGCGATGGCCGCCGCCGACCCGGCGATGGGCATCCTCGCCGCCGACGTCCACACCCCCGGCCACGGCAACCTGCTCGGCCTGCTGGAGCGCGACGGCTCCGAGAACGTCCGGCTCGCCGCCGGCGACGCCGTCATCCTGCTGCGCGACATGCTGCCGGACGCCTCGCTGGCCGGCCTGCGGGTCTACTTCGCCGACCCGTGGCCCAAGCCCAAGCACCACAAGCGCCGGCTGATCCAGTCCTCCTTCCTCGACCTCGTCCTGCCCCGCCTCGCCCCGGGCGCCCTGGTGCACTGCGCCACCGACTGGGAGCCGTACGCCGAGCAGATGCTCGAAGTGCTGTCCGCGGCGCCGGAGCTGGAGAACCTGCACCCCGAGGGCGACGGCACCGGCTGGCTGGAGCCCGCCGACCACCCGGACGGCAACACGCCCGGGTACGCGCCGCGGCCCGAGTGGCGACCCGTCACCAAGTTCGAGCGGGCCGGCATCGCCAAGGGGCACGTGGTCCACGACCTGCTGTTCCGCCGCCGCTGAACCGTCCGGGCCGTTCGACCGGCCCGGCCGCGGCGTTCGACGGGCCCGGCGCGACGAGGACGATTCGTCCCGAGTCCTCCCTCCGGGCCCGTGCCGTGGCCTACCCTGAGCCGCGTGAGCAGCCCGTCGGGCGGCCGGTTCCGGTCCACCGTCCGGGCCGCCGCCGACGCACCGCAGACGGCTCAGCGCACCGGCGGCACCCGGACGATCCCGGGGCCGCGGAAGCGCCGGGCCCACCGGTTCCTGCCCTGGCCGGGCGCCGCCCCGGCCGCGCCCCCGCGCGCCGGGCGCAACCGCTCGCTCGCGCTCTCCTCCGTCACCGCGACCGCCGTGCTCACGCTGGGCGCGTGCGGGGTGCTGATCCTGCAGCTGGTCCGGCGGCAGACCGGCACGACCGGCCTGCTGGTCGGCCTCGGCCTCGCGATGGTGCCGCTGCCGTTCGTGCTCGGCGGCCTCGCCTGGCTCAACCTGACCGCGCGGGTGCCGCTGCGGCACACCGTGTTCTGCCTGGGCTGGGGCGCGTGCGCGGCGACCACCGTCGCGATCCTCGCCAACAACTGGACCAGCAGCCACCTCACCGCCCACCAGGGCCCGCTCGGCGAGCTGCTGGGCGCCGGCATCGTCACCCCGGTCATCGAGGAGACCGCCAAGGGCACCGCCCTGCTCGTCCTCCTGCTGCCTATCGGCCGGCGGCTGCGCTGCCGCGGCCGACGGGACGGGCGCCCCTGCGCGCCGCTGCTGCGCCGCCTGCCGAGCCCCCGGAGCCCGCGGCCGTACGCGCGCCGGTCCGCCGGTCCGCACGCCCGCGAGCGGCTGGGGCTGCGCCCCTACCTGCGCCCCCTGCCGTACCTGCGGCCCGCGCCACCGTCCGGCGGCGCGTCCGGGCCGGGCCGGATCCTGCGCTCCAGGCCGCGCACCCTGGCCGCCGGGGTGGTCCTCGGCGGGATGGCGGCGTGCGGGTTCGCGTTCACCGAGAACGCCCTCTACCTCGGCCGGGCCTTCTCCAGCGACCAGCAGCAGCGGCTGGACAGCATCGGCCTCGGCGAGCCGCCCAGCCTGCGCGACTTCGACAGCACCGTGCAGACCTTCGTCCTGCGCGGCCTGCTCTCCCCCTTCGCCCACCCGCTGTTCACCGCGCTGACGGGCCTCGGCGTGGCCGTCGCGCTCACCACCCGGCGGCGCTGGCTGGCCCGGATCGCGGCGCCGGTCGGGCTGCTGCTGGCGATGGCCCTGCACGGCACCTGGAACGCCGCCGCCGACCTGGGCACGCACGGGTTCCTGCTGGTGTACGCGGTGCTGATGGTGCCCTGCTTCGGGGCGCTGGTCGGCTTCGCGGCGTGGGCGAGGTCCCGGAGCCTGCGGCACGCGGCGCGGCGGCGGAGGCGCTCCACGGCGCCGGGGTGACGCGGACGGTGGGGCGGCGCGGACGGTGGGGAGCCTGGCGGGACGCCTGGTGGGGAGCCTTGCGCAGAACCGATTTCCCATTCGGGCGGCTTCCACGTACTGTTGTGTTCACCGACGCGGGGTGGAGCAGCTCGGTAGCTCGC
>NZ_JBFBDY010000007.1:17321-48631 GCF_040683475.1 Kitasatospora sp. NPDC093558
CTGGGCTCATAACCCAGAGGTCGCAGGTTCAAATCCTGTCCCCGCTACTCAGTAGCCGAAAGGCCCGGAGGATCCGTCCTCCGGGCCTTTCGCGTATCCCATTTCCCATTTCGGCAACTTTCCCGTACTGTTGTGTTCACCGACGCGGGGTGGAGCAGCTCGGTAGCTCGCTGGGCTCATAACCCAGAGGTCGCAGGTTCAAATCCTGTCCCCGCTACTCAGTAGCCGAAAGGCCCGGAGGATCCGTCCTCCGGGCCTTTCGCGTTTCCCTGACCCGGCGCGGTCCCGACCCCGATACTGAGGGAAATTCACTCGTTCGGGCCAGGACGACCCCCACGGCCGAAGGCCCGGGATAGGAAGCCTCATGCTGTCGAAGCGCATCGCCTTAACCGCTGCGACCTGCGTGCTCCTCGCCGCCGGCGCCACCGCGTGCGGCGACGACAAGGCCGGTGGGACGGGCGGCGGCACGGGTGGCGACGCGGCCAAGGGCGGCGCCGCGGCCACGACCACGGTGCCGAAGCTGGACACCGACAAGCTCAGCGCCAAGGAGATCTTCAAGCAGGCCAAGGACGCACTGGCTGCGGCCTCGTCCGTGCACATCGTCGGAAAGGTCTCGTCCGCGAAGGGCGAGATGGCCATCGACCTGGCGCTGGACAACAAGGGCCAGTGCTCGGGCTCGATGAGCCTGCCGGGGAAGGGCAAGGTCGAACTCGTCGGCACCGGCAAGCAGATGTACATGAAGCCGGACAAGACATTCTGGCTCGCCGTCGGCGGCTCGAATGGCGCGCAGGTCTACGAGCTGGTCAAGGGCCGGTACGTGACCGGGGTCGAGGACGATCCGAAGATGAAGGACCTCATGGAGTTCTGCCACCTCTCCAAGGCCGCAGCCACCATGCTCAAGGAGGACAGTGGCAACCCCGTCAAGGGCGAGGCCGGGACGGTCAACGGGGTGAAGACCTTCAGCCTCAAGGAGAAGGACGACGACGGGGAGGCCCTGATCCACATCGCCACCGAGGGCAAGTTCTACCCGGTGCGGGTGGAGAACGCGGCCGGCCAGACGACCGGGAAGATCGACTTCACCGACTACGACAAGCCGCTCACCGTCCAGGCTCCGCCGGATGACCAGACGATCGACCTCTCCGTGTTCAAGAACCAGCTCAAGAGCGCCTGAGCGGCCGTCTCGAATAATCCGTTGCCCTCCCGCCAGGACGCTGCCTACAGTGGCGGCACACTGAAAGGAGGTGATCCTGAGTTGAGTACCGTCAGGATGTGTGAGGTGGCTGCTCGCTAGAGCCGCCCCTGCCTGCGCAGGGTGGAGCCCTAGGCTCCCGGCAGGCGAAATCCACAGCAGTCACCCGGCCCGTGGGCTCACCGGTACATCCCCGGTGCCTCGGCGCCTTGGCCAGTGCACGGGCCGGCGCGGAGGAGCAGCCCACGGGCCGTCTGCGTTCTCCCTCTCCTTCCCTCGGGCGGTGCCCGCGGTCGCTGCCGCGGGGCCCCGGGGCGTTTCCGTGTTCGGGGCACGGCGCTAGAGTCGGCCCGGATTCCGGAGCGGAGCGACGCGGGCACAGGGGGTACGCGATGACGAAGGCGCGGCGGCGGACCGGCACGGCGGCGGCCCTGCGGACGGCCCAGCGGGCGGCGGCCGCGGTCCTGTTCGGGACGGGCCTGCTCGGGCTAGTGCTCTTCTCGCTCGGCCGGGCCCACGCCTGGCAGGCGCTCGGCGGCGGGCTGGTGGTCGTCGGGGCGTCGTCGGTGGTCGGCGGTGCGCTGGGCTTCCTCTTCGGGGTGCCGCGCGTGCGCAACGGCTCGGGCGAGCCGCAGGGCTCGTACGCGCCGAACACCAACCTGGAGCAGGTGTCGGACTGGCTGACCAAGGTGCTGCTCGGCGTCGGGCTCACCCAGCTCGGCTCGCTCGGCGAGCGGCTGCACCAGCTCGGCTCCGCGCTCGCGCCCGCGCTGGGCGGGGAGGACGCGGCGGTGCCGTTCTCGGCGGCGCTGGTGCTGTACTTCACGGTCTTCGGCTTCCTGGCCGGCTGGCTGGTGACCCGCCTCGCGCTGCCCCAGGTCCTGACCGACGCGGACCAGGCGCTCGACCTCTTCCTGGCCGGGCAGGACCGCGACCGCCGCGGCGACAAGGTGGGCGCGGACGACCTGCGGGTGCGCGCGATGCAGCAGCTCGGCCTGCTGGGCGGCAGCGCCGACCAGCCGGGCGCGCTGGCCGCGCAGCTGCCGCCGTCCGCCGCCTCGCCGACGGCCGGGCCGGACGGCGTGGTGGCCGAGGTCCGCTCGACCGCGCGCCGCTCGGCGCTCACCGCCGGCCAGGTGCGGGACCTCTACGCGGACGGCTCGGAGGGCCGGCGGATCCAGGCGCTCGCGCTGATGCAGGGCGATCCGGCGCTGGCCGACCTGTCGAGCGTGCTGGACGCGATCGAACACCCGCGCTCGGGCTTCGAGCAGTACCACGCGCTGCTGGCCGCGCGGGGCCTGCTCTCCCGGCTGCCGGGCGCGGAGGCGCAGCGGCTGCGGGACGCGGTGGCGGGGCAGTTGATGCTGCCGGACGGCATTCCGTACGGCTCGGACCGGAGTTGGCTGGCGGAGAAGATCCTGTCCCGATTGGAGGCCCAGGCGGGCCCGCAGGCTTCTGCGGCCGTTCCGCAGGCTCCCGCGGCCGTTCCGCAGGCCCCCGCTGGGGTTCCGCAGCCTGCCGTCTCGGGGGAGAACTCCTAGGCGGTGCGGCCGGCTTCGCGACGGCGGCGCCGGTGGTCGGCGGCCCGCAGGACGAGGACGCGGCGGGTGCGGCCGTCCCCGGCGCGGGGGAAGCGGTGGATCTCGCTGGTGACCCGGCGCTCCCCGAGCGCGTACCGCAGGGCGTCGAGGTGGCCGCAGGCGCGCCCGCGGCCGTCGTGCAGCGGGTGGACGCGCACCTCGCCGTCCGGGGACGTCACCCGGACCAGCTCGACCAGCGCGTCCAACTGCCGCCGCGGGCCGAACCGTTCGGGGCGGCGAACGGTTCGCGTGGAGGTGCTCAGGAGTGTGCGTTAGCTCGATCGAGTGACATCCGGTCGACTGAGAGTGGGGCGACCCGGTGGTCGCATAGCCTCGTGGCGCGATCGCGATACCGGGTTCGGTGTCGGCGTGCGGGGCCCCTGCTCCACCGGAGTGATGGTTCAGGGCCTCCCCGTCGCCGCTGGCCGTGTCAGGTGGCCTGGTCGTGAGGGAACCGGCCTCCCGGGAAGGACCACGCACACGATGCGTGTCGCCCAGCGGGGTTGAGTACGCCGGGGACCAGTGCGCCCAAGACCGTTCGGGGCGTGCGGCTCATCGGGGTCACCCCTGATCAGCCCAGAGGAACGGTAGGCGAAGAGCAGGTAGCTGCTCAGGGTGAGGGCGAAGAGCCCGCAGTACTCGTCCAGCGGGCGAGCGGTGGTCGGGAGGCCTGGGTTTGGGCGGGGGTGTCGTTTGACACCCAGCCATCCGAACACGGGCCTCTCGCGCCCGCATCCGGAGCGCGGGAAAACAGCGGGCTCGGCGGCTCAGCGGCCGTACAGGCCTCGGATGGCGGCCCGGTTGACGTTGGTCAGGCCGCGGACCAGCTGCGCGGTGAGGAAGACGATCACGATGCCGGCCACCGAGACGGCGGCGATCTGCCCGGCGCCCTCGACGAAGTAGACGTGCTCGACGCCCTTGCCGTCCGTGTAGTCGAACACCTTGTAGCCCCGCCACGGCGTGAAGGTCGGGAAGACCCAGTGGTAGAGCGGGTAGAGCGCCATCGTCCAGCCGACCAGCAGGAACACCAGCGTCATCGTGAAGCTGAACACCGCCCAGGGGAACATGGCCACCTGGTACAGCACGCCCTTCCACCCGGCCGCGTCCCCCAGCCGCGCGGTGATCGCGCCCCAGGTGCCCGGGCGGGTCCGGCGCACCGGCTCCGGGCCGGGCACGTCAAGACCGAGCATGCCCCGGGCCCGGGAGCGCTCCAGCCGGCCGAAGCCGCGGGCGGCGACGGTCAGCCCGGCCAGGACGGGCAGTCCGAGGGCGGTCACGAAGGTGCCGGCACCGAACGAGAAGAGGACGACGGCGACGGCGAAGCCCGCGAGCGCGACCGGCAGACCGGTCAGCACGTACCCGACCTCGCGGTAGTAGTGCGCGGAGAACGGCGCCCGCCAGAACGCCGGCGGCTCCTCGGTGCGGCGGGCCCGGACTGCGGCGTGCTCGTCTCCCCGGCCGTCGCCGTCCAGGAAGTCCCACTCGCGGTCGTGCGTGGTGTAGCTGCTCATGTCCCCGGTCCCTGCCCGTCTCGTTCCCCTGCTGACGGTTCCGATTCTTCCCGGGCGAGGCGGTCCGGCGGCATCCGGAGGCCTGGCGGATCGGGGGTGGGGTTAACCCCCGGTACCCGCCGCACCGCCCGCACCGCTCCCCCGCCATTCGTCGGCGAGGAGCGAGTACAGGTACGAGTCGGACCAGACGCCGCCCTTGAGGACGTCGTGCCGGACCCGTCCCTCCCGCTGGAACCCGAGCTTCGCCAGGACCCGCGCGGACGCCGCGTTGTCGACGTCCGCCGAGGCCGCCAGCCGGTGCACCCCGAGGTGGTCGAAGGCGAGGGCGCACAGCAGCCGGGCCGTCTCGCTCCCGTGGCCGAGCCCCCACGCGTCCCGGCGCAGCACGTACCCGAGCTCGGCCGACCGGTACGGGCCGAGGGTGAGCGACGCCTGCCCGATCGGCGCGGCGTCCGCCGGGTCGTCGGCGTCGGCGAGCCGGGTGACGGCCAGCCGGTAGGTGTCGCGCTCCTCCTCCATCGCCCCGTCCAGGTAGAGGGCGAGCTGGTCGGCGCAGGCCTCGCGGTCGCGCGGTCCGAACGGGAGGTACCGCGTGACCTCCGGGTCGCCGAAGAGCGCGTGCAGCGCGTCCAGGTCTTCCGGCGTGTGGTGGTACTCGCGGATGGCCAGCCGGGGGCCGGTGAGTCGTACGGGGACCATGGCTGCCGACCCTACCCCCGGCCAGCGGTTACCGTTCGAGCTATGAACGACGAAGACCTGCGGCTCGCCCCGCGCACCAGGGCCGCCGACCTGCTCGCCTGGGCGGCGGAACAGGGCCGCACCCCGGTGGCCGAGGCGCCGCTGCGCACGGTGCTGGCGCTGCTGGAACTGGGCGAGGGCAGGATGCGCGACGGCTGGCCCGAACTGACCTCGGACGCCGTGGAGCACCTGCTGTACGAGCGGCTCCACCTGTACGTCCAGCCCGACCCCGAGGAGGACCCGCTCGCGTACGGCGAGGCCGTACGGCTGCTGGTCGACCACCAGCGGGCGGCGAAGCGGCTCAACGCCAAGCGGCAGGAGCGGCTGCACGCCGAGGCCGAGTGGCAGGGCGAGGTCGCGGCCGGGCTGCTGCGCCGGGCCGACCTGGTGACGTGGCCCCGGCTGTACGCGGTGCTGCTGCGCGCGCACGGGGTGGACGTCGCGGACGAGGCGGCGGTGCGGGACTGGCTCGCCGGGTTCGTCGAACTGGCCGAGGAGGAGCGGCTGGACGCGTTCGCCGCGCTGGCGGAGGCCGGGTGGCTGGACGAGCCGGACGAGCAGGGCTGGGGCCCGGGCCGGGTGCTCTCGGTGGGCATGGCCACGGACGGCGCGCGGCGGCTCCTGGAACAGGGGCTGATGCGGCGCAGCTACCGCAACCTCGCCGAGCTGAACGCGCTGGGGCGGCCGATGCCGGACGAACTGGCCGGGGACTTCGGGGAGTTCGAGGACGCGGCGGTGGCGGCGGCGCTCGCGCTGTACGGCGAGTGGACGGTGCCGGGGCTGCCGCGGCTGCTGGTCGAGGAGTTCCCGGAGCTCGCGCCGGAGCCGGGGGCGGCGGAGATCGACGCGTACCTGGCGCAGTTGCCGCAGTCCCTGGAGTCGGCCGAATCCCCAGAGCCGCCGGAGTCGGCGGAGTCGCTGGAGTCCACGGAGTCCTCGGACAGCTGACGCGGAAGGCCCCGGCCGGTGACGGTCGGGGCCTTCTTCGGTGCTTCGGTGCGGGGGGGCGGTGGCTCAGGGGTTGAGGCCGCGCTGCTGGAGCCAGGTCTCCGGGTCGA
Source organism: Kitasatospora sp. NPDC093558 (assembly GCF_040683475.1). Taxonomy (NCBI): domain Bacteria; kingdom Bacillati; phylum Actinomycetota; class Actinomycetes; order Kitasatosporales; family Streptomycetaceae; genus Kitasatospora; species Kitasatospora sp. NPDC093558. The sequence goes on from NZ_JBFBDY010000007.1 coordinate 23,398, forward strand.
CCGGGGCGCCGCCGCCGGGGCGGACCTCCAGGTGCAGGTGCGGGCCGGTGACGTTGCCGGTGGCGCCGACCTTGCCGATCTGCTGGCCCGGGGCCACCTGGCCGGAGCCCTTGATGATCGAGGAGAGGTGGCAGTACCAGATCTCGGTGCCGTCGGGCAGGGTCTCGACGATCCGGTAGCCGTACGCGCCGGACCAGCCGGCCGAGGTGATGGTTCCCTGGCCGACCGCGAACACGGCGGTGCCGGTGTCGGCGGCGAAGTCCAGGCCGGTGTGCAGGTGGGCCCAGTAGCGGGCGCTCTGGCCGTAGTGGGCGCTGAGGTTGTAGTCGCGCACCGGCAGCGTGAGGGCGGCGGCCTTGGCCTTCTCGGCCTCGTCGGCGGCCTTGGCCTTCTCGGCCTCGTCGGCGGCCTTCTTCGCCTCGGCCTCCTTGGCGGCGGCCTTGGCCTGCGCCTCCTGCGCGGCCTGCACGCGGGCGCCCTCCTCGGCGGCGGTGCGCTGGCCGTCGGCCTGCTGCTGGATCCGGGCGGCGAGCGCGAGGCCTGGGTCGGCGGAGAGCGCGACGGGGGTCTCGTCCGGGGCCTCGATGGCGGGCGCGGCGGCCGGGGTGGCGGAGGCGAAACCGGTGGCACCCAGGGTCGCGGCGACGGCGGTGACGCCGAGCAGCGGGGAGGCCCCGCGGGTCTGACGCGGCATCCGGTGGCGGTTGGCCTCGGCCTCCGGGGCCGCGAGCTCGTCCTCGGCCGGACGGGGGTGGTCGAGGAGCTGGGTACCGGCAGCGGGGCCGGCGGGCTGTGCCGGGGTGTGCGTCGACGCCACGGAGGCGTGCTCCTTTCCTTCCTTCGCGCCTACCGGGTTAGCTGACGGGTTCGGAGCAGGAAGGTCTCCTACGGCCGGGCCTGGGCCCCGCCGATTCACCCCAAGGAACATGGTTCCCCGGCTCCCTGACCTGCCCGGAGGCCGGCCGGCGGGATTAGGCGACGGCGCACGGTGCCGTCTGGGTACGGCGTTTCGACCGCGCTGCGTTATCAAACGTTAATCCTAGGACGCCCTGATTCCAAGCCATCCGCCCGGGACGACCGACAACCGGGCGGGCGGCTTGTGCCCTATGACTGTTTTGCGGCTCTTGCCCACCCCTGACACTACTTAACGTGATTGGACGTCACCGGGCGACGGCTCGGGCGGGCCCATCTGAGTACTCCTACTCATGTGCGACCGGCCGGACCGCCGCCATCCTGGCGCCATGAACGCACCGATGCAGTCACGCACCACGGCCGCGTACTACCTCCAGGCCGTGCTCTCCTTCGCCCTGTCGGGCACCGCCCTCGCCGTCGGGATCGCCTACCTGCCCGTCGAGGCCTGGACCCGGGCCTTCCTCGGGATCGGCCTGCTCTACACCGTCACCTCCTCGTTCACGCTCGCCAAGGTCATCCGGGACCGGCAGGAGACGAACGAGATCGTCACCCGGGTGGACCAGGCCCGGCTGGAGAAGCTGCTCAGCGAGCACGACCCGTTCAAGGTCGAAGGGGTCTGAGGGGGCGGGGTGCCGCTCGGCGGGGTGCCACTCGGGGGGTGCCGCTCGGCGGGGGTGCCGTTCGGCGGGGGTGCCGCTCGGCGGGGGCGATCCCGGGATTTCGGTGCGCCGATAGCTTGACGGCTAAGGCTATTAGCCTTAGCTTTATGGCTATCGGCAGCACCGCCGATGCCACCGCAACAGCGGACCGAGGAGGCCCACCATGAACGGCACCAGCACCCCGAAGACCCAGTACCTCGACGTTCCCGGCGGCCGGATCGCCTTCGACGACACCCGCGAGGGCGAGGGCACCCCCGTCGTCCTCCTCCCCGGGATGCTCGACAGCCGGCGCGCGTACCGGCACCTCGTCCCGCTGCTCACCGCCGCCGGCCACCGCGTCATCACCATGGACCTGCGCGGCTTCGGCGAGTCCTCCATCGTCTGGGACGACTACGCGCCGGCCGCGATCGCCGACGACGTCCTCGCCCTGCTCGACCACCTCGGCATCGAACGGGCCGTCCTCGCCGGCAGCTCGTACACCGGGGCGACGGTCGTCAAGGTCGCCGGGGACGCGCCCGGGCGGGTCGCCGGGATCGTCCTGATCGACGCCTTCATCGAGAACCTGCCGCAGAACGCCCTCATGCGCGGCATCGTCCACGCCATGGGGACGGTGATCGTCCACTGGCCCGCGTTCTGGGGCTTCTACCACCGCAAGCTCGCCTACCCGGGCGCCAGGCCCGCCGACTTCGACGCGTACGTGAACGGGCTCGTCGCCTCGCTGCGCACCCCGGGCCGGAGGACCGCCACCCGCGGACACGTCCGCGGCGACTCCTCGCCCGTCGGCTGGACCGCCGCCGCACAGTGCCCCGCACTCGTCCTCATGGGCACCAAGGACCCCGACTTCCCGAAGCCCGAGGTCGTCGCCGACCGGCAGACCGCGGCGCTCGGCGCGCGGAAGGTGATGATCGACGGGTCGGGGCACTACCCGATGGCCGACAACCCGGGGGCCGTCGCCGACGCCCTGCTGCCGTTCCTCGCCGAGTTCGCCTGAGCCTCCTCCACCGCTCCACCCTTCACCCGGACAGAAAACAGAGAGACCGAGCCATGCCCCGAGTCGGACTGACGCCCGAGCTGGTCGTCGACCACGCCCTCGCCCTCCTCGACGACCAGGGACCGGACGGCCTCACCCTCGCCGCCGTCGCCGCCCGGGCGGGCGTCGCGACCCCCTCGCTGTACAAGCACGTCAGCGGCGGCCTCACCGAACTGCGGCGGCTCATCGCCGTCCGCGTCACCGAGGAACTGGCCGCCCGCCTCGCCGACGCCGCCCTCGGCCGCAGCGGGGACGACGCCGTCGCCGCCCTCCTCCGGGCGTACCACGCGTATGCGATGGCGCACCCGCACCGCTACAACGCGCTGCCGCAGGCACCGCAGGCGGACGACGACCTCAACGCGGCGGCGGCGCGGCTGGTGGGGGTGATCGTGGCGGTGCTTCGGGAGTACGGCCTCGAAGGCCCCGAAGCCATCCACGCCGCTCGCACCGTCCGCTCTGTCGCCCACGGCTTCGCTTCTCTCTCGATCGCCGGCGCCTTCCAACTCGCCGAAGACCTCACCACCACCCAAACCCGCCTCATCGCCACCCTCACCAGCGGCCTCCACACCTGGCCAAAGCCCTGAACGCACGGGCAGCACCAGCAGAAGACGCCCCTGCACGAAAAGTCGGCCCGGCCGACTTTCGGCGGGGGCCCGGCCAGCGAGGGGAACCCGCCCGGGCCGCCTTGAGGGCAAAGGGGCGGCAGGCAGCGCACGAGAAGTCGGACGAGCCGACTTCCCGCGCGTGCGGCACCAGCAAGGACAACCCGCACGTGCCACCACGCGGGCCCCGATAACCGGGACCGCACGAAAAGTCGGCCAGGCCGACTTTCCACGCGTGCGGGACGGGCAACACGCGGGCCGCTCACAGCGCGTGGGCAGCGGCATGGCTGGCGCGCGAGAAGTCGGCAGGGTCGACTTCTCGTGTTGTGCGGTTGGCGGCCGGCAAGTGAGGTGTGGTGAGCGCCCGAGATGTGGCGCATGAAAAGTCGGCGGGATCGACTTCTCGTGCGAGGCGGGGAGCGGCGGCGCAGGAAGTCGGCAGGATCGACTTCCTGCGCAGGGGAGATCGGCGGAGGCGGGAGCGCGCAGGAAGTCGGGCGGGCCGACTTTTGGTGCGGGTTGGAGCGCGTGGGGCTCGGCGGGGTGAGGAAACGTTTCTGCAGCTCACCTGGGGTGCGCGAGAAGTCGGTGGAGTCGACTTCTCACGCGGTGCGGAGGGCGGGCCGGGGAGCGACACGTGGGAGGCGCGGCGGAAGAAACGCTTCTGCTGGGGCTCCGAGGGCGGGTGCACTGGGGCGTGGTGCGCAGGAGGTCGGCGGGGTCGACTTCTCGTGCGGGTGGGCGTTGGCGGGAAGGGCGCTGCCCGTGCACCGAGGTGAGGGGTTCGGGGGGAGTGCGTGAGAAGTCGGGTGGGCCGACTTCTCGTGCGGTGCAGCGGGTGAGCGGGAGGGGAGCGGACGCGTGGGTGGCGCGGCGGAAGAAACGCTTCTGCGGGGCTCCGAGGGCGGGTGCACTGGGGCGTGGTGCGCAGGAAGTCGGCGGGATCGACTTCTCGTGCGAGCGGGGGCTGGCGGGAAGGGCGCTCCCCGTGCACCGACGTGAGGGGTTCGGGGGGAGTGCGCGAGAAGTCGGGTGGGCCGACTTCTCGTGAGGGGTTGCTGCTGGGAGGTGCGGCGGTGGGGCAGGGGCGTGGGAAGTCGGGTGGGTCGACTTCTCGTGAGGGGGTGGGGAGGAAGTTGGTGGGGGTGGGGGCGGGGAGGTGAAGGAACGTTTCTGCTTGGGGTTAGTGTGGCGGGGCTGACTGGGGGGTCATGACCGGGGACCGCCCACCGTTTGGTGGAGGACTTGTTGCCCGCACTGGTCGGGAGGGTGCGGCGGTGGTACCGGCGGTTGCTGGACGGGGACGCGCGCGCTGAGCGGGACGCGCTCGTCGCGCTGCTCGTGGTGACGGTCGCCCTCGGGCTGCTGCCGCTCGCGCTGCCGTACAGCTGGCCTCCGTCCGCGCTCGTGCTGCCGCTCGTCGTCGGCGGGCTCGTCCTGCCGCGCGGGCGGTTGCTGGTGCTGGTGTGCGCGGCCCTCGCGGGGAGTTCCCTCGGGGCCGCCCTGCAGGACCCGCACGGGGTGCGGCTCGGCGTCACGCTCGTCCTGGCGGCCACCGGGGCGACGGTGCTGGTCGCGAACCGGTTCCGGCACCGGCTCGGGCTCCGCGGCACCCAGGGCGACTCCATCCTCCTCGAACTGGCCGAGCACACCAGAACCCTCGCCCGGCTCCCCGACCGCCTCCTCGACTGGCACTTCGACAGCGCCCTCGCCCCCGCCGGCGGCACCTCCTTCTCCGGGGACTTCCTCCTCTGCGCCCACCGCCCCGAGGACGACCTGCTGGAACTCCTGCTCGTCGACGTCTCGGGCAAGGGCAGCCGGGCCGCCGCCCGGTCCACGCACCTCTCGGGCGCGTTCGGGATGCTGCTGGGGCGGGTGCCGCCGGAGGCGTTCCTGCCGGCGGCCAACGACCACCTGGTCCGGATGGGCTGGGACGACCACTTCGCGACCGCCGTCCACCTCGCGCTGCGCCCGGCCACCGGGGACTACCGCCTCTTCAACGCGGGCCACCCGCCCGCCGCCCGCTACCGCCGGGCGGACGGCGGCCGCTGGGACCTCGCCGCGCACGGCGGGCCGGCGCTGGGCCTGATCCCCGGCGCGCCCTACCCGGCTTCCACCGGACAGCTGGCGCACGGGGACTCGCTGCTGCTCTTCAGCGACGGCCTGGTGGAGGTGCCGGGCCGGGACCTGGACGAAGGGGTGGGCCGGCTGCTGGCCGCCGCCGAACCGGTGCTGCGGACCCGCCGCACGCAGCAGGAGCTGACCAGAGGCGCGGCGGCGGAGCTCGTACGGACCGTCGCCCGGGACGTCGCCGACGACCGGACCCTGGTGCTGGTACGCCGCCTGGGGCCCACGGGCTTGCCCGCCCCGGACCTCGCCGGACGCGCGAAGCGGTGAGGGGGGAGCTGGTGAGGGGAAAGGTGGGCGGTGGGCGCTGAGGATCGGCGCCCGGGGGGGGGATGTTGGGCGGCGGGCTGCTGAGGGGGACGCGCGAAGGCGGCAGGGGGCCTCGCGGGCGGTGGGGCCGTAGGGGGAAGGCGGGGCACGCGGGAGCGCGGGCGCGGCTTGGGCGCGCGGGCGGCGTCTCCGGGGAGAGGGCGTTGCGGGGGCGGCCCAGCGCGTGGGGGCCGGGTGAGGGATCCACGAGTCGGGGCACGCTGCGAGGGCGCGGGCGGTGGGGCCGTAGGGGAAGCGGCGCGGGGCACGCGGGGGTGCGGGCGCGGCTGGGGCGCGTGGGCGGCGTGTCCGGGGAGCGGGACTCTGCGGGGGCGGCCCAGGGTGTGGCGGTCCGGGTGGGGGATGGCTCCGGGCTCGGGCGGGGGGCGGCCCTCGTGAGTGGGGGATCGGCGCGCGGGGGCCGGGAACCGGCAGGGGGTTCGGGGGCGTGGCTGGTGTGGGGGGTGGGGTGGTCGGGGCTCGGGGGGTGGGGAAATGGGGTATGAAGAATCAGTGGCTCCCGCCGAGGATGAGAACCGGACGGTGCGCAGTGCGATGCGCTGCGTGCGGTTGTTGCTGGGGTGCACCACGGCGGCCGAGATGCTGGCCACCGTCCTTGCCGACGGGCCGAGTTGGATCACCGGGGAGGGTTCGGCGCTCTACCTCCTCGACTCGGCCGGGATGCTGCGGCTGACGGCCTCGCACGGGCTGCCGGGGTGGGCGCACGAGCGGTACGGGACCATCGATCCGGGCAGTGACCTGCCGGCCGCGGCGGCGTTGCGGCTGCGGCGGCCGTACCTGTTGTCACCCGAGCGCACGAGTGCCGACTATCCGAACGATGACGCCGGGCTCGGCACCGGGCTGGTCGCGGTGATCACCCTGCCGATGATCGTCGACGAGCGGCCGATCGGGGTGCTGGCGCTGGCGCTGGCCCACCGGGGCACGGTGCCGCTGCGCGACCTGGACGTGCTGGAGACGATCGGCGACGCGTGCGCGCACCGGCTGGCGCACCTGCTCGATCACGCGGACGGACGACTGCCGCAGAGCCCGCACGCGCCGCCGGGCGAGGCCGGGGTGCCGGGCCGGCCGATGCTGTCGCTCGCCGCGCGGGCCGCGCGGCACGGGGCGTTCGAGCGGGACCTGGTGACCGGCGCGACCGCGTGGGACGCGGAGGCGTTCCGGGTGACGGGCCAGCCGGTGTCGCCGGACGGGTCGGCGCCGGAGCTGGAGCGGATCGTCCACCCAGAGGACCTGCCGGACGTGCGGGCCGCGATGGCCGAGGCGCTGGCCGCCGGGGGTCCGTACCGGATCGAGTACCGGGTGCTGCGCCGGGGCGGCGGGGTGGTGCGGGTCGTGGAGTCGGGCGAGGTGATGCTGGACGTCCACGACCGGCCGGTGCGCGTCGCGGGGCTGCTCGCGGAGCTCGGTGACGCGCACGCCGCCGAACGTCCGCCGGAGGGGCGGGACAAGGCCGGGGCGGCGCGGACGGCGCTGCTGCTCACCCTGACCCGGGCGCTGTCCCGGGCGGTGACCGTCCGGGACGTCACCGCCGCCGTGACGGACGTGGCCCGGCCGTCGTTCGGGGCCGCGAGCATCGTGCTGGACCTGGTGGACGAGGGCAGGCTGCTGCCCGTCACGCACACGGTCTACGGGGGTGCGCGGCGCTCGGAGCTCACCCGGCTGGCGGACCTCTCCGAGGACGTGATGCAGTCCTCGCTCACCCGTTCCGCCCCGCTGTTCAGCGAACCCGGCCGCGGCACCGGCGGCGGCACCGGCGGCGGCCCGGCCGGGGGCCCGGCGGCCTGGGCGGTGCTGCCGCTGGTCGCGTCCGGACGGCAGGTGGGCTCGTGCCTGATCACCTTCGCGACCGAGCGGACCTTCGGCCGCGAGGACCGCACCCTGTACTCGGCGTTCGCCGGCATCCTCGCGCAGTCCCTGGAGCGGGCCCGGCTGTACGACACGCACCACCACCGCGCCGGCGAGCTCCAGCGCGCGATGCTGCCGCGCACGCTGCCCCGGCTGCCGGGCATCGCCAGCGCCGCCCGCTACCTGCCGAGCACCGAGGGGATGCAGATCGGCGGCGACTGGTACGACCTGCTGAAGCTGCCGGACGGCCGGATCGGACTGGTGATCGGCGACGTCCAGGGCCACAACGCCGAGGCGACGGCGGTGATGGGCCAGTTGCGCAGCGGTCTGCGGGCGTACGCGACGGACGGGCACGACCCGGCGGCGACCCTGGGGCGGACCAGCCGGCTGCTGGCGGAGCTGGACACCGAGCTGTTCGCGACCTGCCTCTACCTCACCCTGGACCCGGCGGACGGCCGGCTGACCGCGGCCCGGGCCGGGCACCCGGCGCCGGTGCGGATCGCCGGCGCGCGGGCGGTCGAGCTGGACCTGCCGGGCGGCCCGCCGCTGGGGGTGGACCCGGGGCAGCCGTACGACCTGACGACGGGACGGCTCGCGGAGGGCGAGACGCTGCTGGTGTACACGGACGGGCTGGTCGAGGACCGCGAGGAGGACTACGACGAGTCGGTGCAGCGGATGCTGGACGGGCTGGAGCTGTGGGCCCGGCAGACCGGTCCGGGCCGGATCGGTCCGGCGCCCGCGCTGGAGCGGCTGGCGGACCTGCTGACGCTGAACGTGACCGAGCGCCGCTCCCGGCCGGACGACGTGGCCCTGCTGCTCCTGCACCGGATGTGACGAGGCGACGGACGTGACGCGGCCGACGGACGTGACGAGGCGACGGACCTGACGCGGCCGACGGACGTGACCCTGCCAAGGGTTGTGATCCCCTCCGCAACACCGTGCACACGCTCCCCACACATCCCGGGGTGCGACTCGGCCAAGCCGCGCGCGTCCGAAGTGTCCGAGTAGGGAGGAAGCGCGAGGGAAGCGTGGCCGGTCGGCGGCCTGATCGGGAGCGAACGAGGTTGGATTGCCGCCGAATTGACTGGATATTGACGAGATCCGGTCACTTGGCGAGATCCGTTCACACCTTCGTAGGATCATCACCCTAGAATTCGCCGCGTGACGATGACTCAGTGGTGCGCAACGGCAACCGGCGTGCTCGCGGCGCTCGCGCTCGTGACCGCCGCCCGCTACCACGCGGTCTCCGTCACCCACCGGCGCCGGGCCGAGCGGCTGCGCCGCGACGTCGCCCGGCTCCAGGAGCAGCTGGCCGCCGAACTCTCCCGCAGAGGCGAGGAACTGGCCGTCGTCCAGCAGGAGCAGGAGCACACCGCCTCCACCCAGCGGGCCTTCCTCAGCGTGGCCCGCCGGATCCTCGTCATGGCCCACGACCAGCAGGCGCTGCTCGACGAGATGGAGCGCACCCACGACGACCCCGCGCTGCTGGAGGGCCTGCTCAAGGCCGACCACGCCGCGGCCCAACAGGCCCGGCTGGCCCAGACCCTGGCCGTGCTGTGCGGCGCGCGGGCCGGCCGGCACTGGCCGGAGCCGGTCTCGCTGGAGGACGTCGTCCGCGGCGCCCAGTCGCGCATCCTGCCGTTCCAGCGGGTCGTGGTGCGCAGCCGGATCGAGACCGCCGTGGTCGGCGCCGCCGCCGAGGCGCTGATCCACGCCGTCGCCGAGCTGCTGGACAACGCGACCCGCTACTCCCCGCCCAGCACCCAGGTGTTCGTGACCCTGATGCCGGTGCACAACGGCGCCGTCATCGAGATCGACGACGGCGGCGTCGGCATGCCGGAGCAGGCCGTCGCCAAGGCCGCCGCCGCGCTGGCCGGCGGCAGCACGCTGGAGGTGTCCCGGTTGGGTGAGGTGCCGCAGCTGGGCCTCGCGGCGGTGGGCCGGCTCGCCGAGCAGTACGGCTTCCGGGTCACGCTCAGCTCGGCGCCGTCCCCGTACGGGGGCGTGCGCGTCGTGGTGCTGCTGCCGAACGCGCTGCTCACCGAACCGCTTCCGCCGACCGTCCCCGGCTTCGGGCCGGACGACCGGGCGTTCGGCGCCGGCCCCCGTCACTCCCCCGTGCCGGGCGGCCACCCCCTGCTGGACACCCCGCCGGTCACGGCTCCCCTGCCCGCAGGACCTCCCCCCTCGGCCGGCTTCTCCCAAGCCGGTTTCTCCCAGGCCGACTTCCCACCGGCCGACTTCCCCCAGGCCGACTTCCCACCGGCCGATTTCCCCCAGGCCGCCCGCCCCACGGGCGGCCCGACCCCGCCGCCGCTGCCCCGCCGGAGCCACCGGCGCGGCCGTGCCGGCAACGCCGCACAGCACGCCGCTCCCCCGCCTCCGCCGCCCGCGCCGCCGTACCGCTCGGCCCGGGACGCGCAGGCGTTCATGGCGATGTTCCAGGCCGGCACCGCCAGCGGCCGCTCGGCCGCCCGGGCCCAGGCCCACGACGACCCCTTCCGTCCCGCGTCCCCCCGACTTCCCCAGCGCTCCGGAGAGTTCCATGACCACCACCCCTGACCTCGGCTGGCTCCTCGCCGACATCGTCGCCGTGCCCGAGGTCCAGCACGCCGTCGTCGTCTCCAACGACGGCCTGGAGATCGGCCGCACTCCGGGCATCGTGCGCGAGGACGCCGAGCGGCTCGCCGCGGCCTGCTCCGGCCTGCAATCGCTGGCGCGCGGGGTCGCGGTGGGCTTCGGCGGGCCCGCCAGCGCCACCCGGCAGATCATCATCGAGTACGGCGGCGGGTACCTGTTCATCGTCGCCGCCGGGGCCGGCGCGCACCTGGCCGTGGTGACCGGCGAGGCGGTGGACGCCGGGCTGGTCGCCTACCAGATGCAGGTCCTGGTCGAGCGGATCGGCACCCACCTCACCAGCCCGCCGCGGGTCGACCACGCGGCGGGGGGCCCGCGGTGAACGGGCCGGTCCGCCCGTACGTCATCACCGGCGGCCGCAGCCGCTCCACCCGGCCCGAGCTGGCGATCGAGAGCCTGGTCAGCGCCTTACCGGAGGCGCCCGAACTCCCCGACCACGCCCTGCTGAACCGGGAGCACCGGCGCATCCTCGGCCTCTGCCGCAGCCTGCTGTCCATCGCCGAGGTGGCGGCCCACCTGGGGCTGCCGCTCGGCGTCGTCAAGGTGCTGGTCGGCGACCTGTGGGACCTCGGCGCCGTGCAGGTGCTCCCGCCCGTCCCGCAGGCCGAACGCCTGCCCACAACCCTCCTGGAAGAGGTGCTCGTTGGCCTCCGCCAACTCCGCTGAAGCCGCGCCCGCCGAGGTGCCCGCCGACCCGCAGTACCTGCCGTCCTCCGTCCAGGGGGCGGTGAAGATCCTGGTCACCGGCCCGTTCGGGGTCGGCAAGACCACGCTGGTCGGCTCGCTCAGCGAGATCACGCCGCTGCGCACCGAGGAGACCATGACGGCCGCGAGCAGCGGCGTCGACGACCTCACCGGGCGCGGCGACAAGACCACGACCACGGTCGCGCTGGACTTCGGCCGGATCACGCTCAACCCCCGGCTCGCGCTGTACCTGTTCGGCACGCCCGGGCAGCAGCGGTTCTGGCCGCTGTGGGAGGACCTGTCGCGCGGCGCGCTCGGCGCCATCGCGATGGTCGACCTGCGCCGGCCGGACGAGAGCTTCGAGGTGCTCGGCCGGCTGGAGGAGCAGCGGATCCCGTTCGCGGTGGCCGTCAACGTCTTCCCGGACACGCCGAGTTACCCGGAGGAGGAGCTGCGCTCGGCGCTCGACGTGCTGCCCGAGGTACCGATCCTGTACTGCGACGCGCGCGACCGGCGGCAGTCCTACGACCTGCTGATCGACTTCGTGGACCACCTGCACCGGACGTCCGTCCTGGAGCTCCAGGGATGACCGCGCCGGAACAGCCGACCGGGTGCCCCGTCGGCCACGGCGGCGGCCTGCCCGCGGGCGTGCCGCTGACCCCGCTCCACGGCGCCGCCGTCGCCGACGACCCGCACGGCCTGTACGCCCGGCTGCGCGCCCGCTACGGCCCGGTCGCGCCGATCGAGCTGGAGCCCGGGGTCGAGGCCTGGCTCGTCCTCGGCTACCCCGAACTGCTCGAACTCACCCGCAACGAGGCGCTGTTCTCCAAGGACTCGCGCCGCTGGCGGGTGCCCGCCGAGGGCCGGCTGGCGGCCGACTCCCGGCTGCTGCCGATGACCGCGTGGCGCCCCACCCTGCTCAACCTGGATGGCGCCGAGCACCAGCGGCTGCGCGCCGCCGTCGCGGACACCCTCGCCCAGATCGACCACCACCAGCTGCGCGGCACCACCGAGGCGGCCGCCAACGGGCTCATCGACAGCTGGGGCCCGGACGGCACCGCCGACCTGATCGCCCAGTACGCCCGCGCGCTGCCGCTGCTGGTCTTCACCCAGCTGGTCGGCCTGCCCGCCGCGGCCGGCCCGCGACTGGTCGAGCTGATCAGCCACTTCGTGGACAGCAGCCCCGAATCGGTGCGCGCCAGCGCCGAGTTCCAGGCCATCCTGGTCGACCTGGTGCGCCGCCGCCGGGCCGCCCCGAGCGCCGACCTCACCTCCTGGCTGCTCGCCCACCCGGCCGGGCTGACCGACGAGGAGGCGGTGCACCACCTGGTGGTGCTGCTGGTCGCGGGCAACGAGACCAGCATCAACTGGACCGGCAACACGCTGCGGCTGCTGCTCACCGACCGCCGCTTCCGGGCCACCCTCACCGGCGGCCGGCTCACCGTCTCCGACGCGCTGGAGGAGGTGCTCTGGCGCGACCCGCCGACGCAGAACTTCCCCGGCCGCTGGGCCACCGCCGACACCGTGCTCGGCGGCCAGTACATCAGCGCCGGGGACATGCTCGTGCTCGGCCTGGCCGCCGCCAACGCCGACCCGGCCGCCCAGGGCGTCACCGCCGCCGCGCACGGCTCGCTCGGCGGCAACCGCGCCCACCTGGCCTGGGGCGCCGGCCGGCACGTCTGCCCGGCGCAGCACCCGGCCCGGATCATCGTCGAGACCGCCGTGGAGACCCTGCTGCACCGGCTGCCCGACCTCCAACTGGCCGTCCCGCCGGTCGAACTGGCCTGGCGGCCGTCGCCGTGGTCGCGGGCGCTGCTCAGCCTGCCGGTGCTCTACAGCGCGTTCACCCCGCCCCGACCGCCCGCCCCCGAGAGGCCCGCATGGACACCGCCGACGCTCCCCGAGGAACCGGCCCACGGCCCGTCCGACTCGACCCCTTCGGACGGGACCAGCACACCGAGAACGCCCGGCTCAGGGACGCCGGCCCGGCGGTCCTGGTGGAGCTCCCTGGCGGGGTGGTGGTCTGGGCGATAACCCACCACGACACGCTCCAGGCGCTGCTCGCCGATCCGCGCGTCGGCAAGAACGCCCGGCTGTGGACGGAGTTCCGGGAGGGCCGGCTGCCGCAGGGGTGGCCGCTGCTCAACTTCGTCACCGTGCCCGGCATGGTCACCGCCGACGGCGACGACCACCGGCGGCTGCGCGGGCTCGTCAGCCAGGCCTTCACGCCGCGCCGGATCGCCGACCTGGCTCCCGCGATCGAGGCGCGGACCGTCGCCCTGCTCGACGCCGTCGCCGAGCTGGAGGGCCCGTTCGACCTGCGCGCGCACTTCGCGTACCCGCTGCCCATGCAGGTGATCGGCGAACTGCTCGGCCTCGCCGTCGAGCAGCAGGACGAACTCCACGAGCTGTCCGACACGCTCGTCTCCAGCGCGGCCACCCCGGCGGCGGCCGTCGCCGCGCAGCAGGGCCTGAACGCGCTGCTCGGCTCGGTCGTCGCGGCCAAGCGGGCCGAGCCCGGCGACGACCTGACCAGCGACCTGATCGCCGCGCGCGAGGCCCAGGACCGGCTCAGCGAGGCCGAACTCGTCGGCACGCTGCTGCTGATGCTCGTCGCCGGGCACGAGACCACGCTCAACCTGATCACCAACGCCGTCCGCGCCCTGCTGGCCCACCCGGAACAGCTGCGGCTGGTGCTGGACGGCGAGCAGCCGTGGTCGGCGGTGGTCGAGGAGACGCTGCGCTACGACTCGCCGGTCGGGCAGTTCCCGCTGCGGTACGCGATCGAGGACATCGAGGTCGGCGACGTGATGATCCGGCGCGGCGAGGCGCTGCTCGCCTCGTACGCGGCGGCGGGGCGCGACTGCGGGCACCACGAGGACGCCGACGCCTTCGACGTCACCCGGCGGCCCAACCGGCACCTGTCGCTCGGGCACGGGCCGCACTTCTGCCTCGGCTCGGGGCTGGCCCGGCTGGAGGCGGAGACCGCGCTGCGCCACCTGTTCGGGCGGTTCCCCGGCCTCGCCCTCGCGCAGGACGCGGAGCCGGAGCCGATCGCCTCGTTCATCAGCAACAGCGTGCGGACCCTGAGGGTGACGGTCTGAGCCGTCCGGTTACCCGAGGGCGGCCCGGGTCGTTCGGCAGGGCATGAAGAAACTCGCCACCCTGGCCGCCCTCACCATGGCGGGCCTCGCCCTCGCCGCGCCCGCCGCCTCCGCCACCAGTCAGACCGCCGCCTCCCCGGACGCCACCGGCGGCCTCACCGACGGGCTCACCCTCTCCCCCGCCGACCTCGCCATCCACACCGCCGGCCAGCTGCCGGTGGTCGGACACAGCGCCCAGGAGGTGGAGAAGATCGGGACCAACCAGATGACGCACCCCGGGCTCAGCGGGCAGATCGGCTGACCGACCCCCGTGCGGTCAGCCCGTCCGCCGTCGTCCGTAGAGACGCTCAGGATTGGAAGAGCCCGTTGAGCTCCGGGTAGGTCAGCCCGCCGTCGAGGGCGGTGTACGTGCCGCTCGCGTACACCTCCTCGGCGGCCCGGCGGACCGCCGCGAACGCCACCTTGGCGAGGCCGGGGCCGAGGCTGATCCGGGCGACGCCGAGCTTCGCCAGCTCCGGGACGGACAGGGCGCCGGGCCCGGCCAGCACGTTGAGCGGGGCGGGCACCGCCTCGACCAGTGCGGCGATCGTCTCCCGGTCGAACGCGCCGGGCGCGAAGACGCCGTCCGCGCCGGCCTCGACGTAGGCGCGCAGGCGGCGCACCGACTCGTCCAACCGGCCCTCGGGCTCGCCGAGCTGGTGCAGGAAGACGTCGGTCCGCGCGTTCACGAACAACGGCACGCCGGCCGCGTCCGCCGCCGCCCGGGCCGCCGCGATCCGCTCGGCCGCCTCGTCGATCGGCCGGCCGTCGTCCTCCAGATTCACGCCCACCGCGCCGGTGCCGATCAGCGCCGTCACCGTCTCGCCGACCCCGGCGGCACTGTCCGCGTAACCGCTCTCCAGGTCGGCCGTGACCGGCAGTTCCACCGAGCGGACGACCAGCGCGGTCTGCGCCAGCACCAGGTCGCGGTCGGCTCCGCCGCCGTCCGGGCTGCCGAGCGTCCAGGAGACGCTCGCGCTGGCCGTCGCGACGGCCCGGGCACCGGCGCCGGCGACCAGGCGGGCGCTCACCGCGTCCCAGGCGTTGGCGAGCACGAGCGGCTCGCCCCGGCGGTGCAGCTCGTGCAGGGCGCGGGCCTTCTCCTGCTGCGTGGTCACGGCGGTCCCCCTCACTTCGCGGCCGGGCTGAGGCGCGTGGTCACGCCGATCCGGTTCCAGGCGTTGATGGTGGCGATCAGGGCGATCAGCTGGGCGAGCTCGGCCTCCTCGAAGTGCGCGGCGGCCTCGTCGTACACGGCGTCCGGCACGTGACCCTGGGTCAGCAGGGTGACGGACTCGGTGAGCGCCAGGGCGGCGCGCTCCTTCGCGGTGAACCACGGGGTCTCGCGCCAGGCCGGGAGCGAGAGCAGGCGGTGGTTCTGCTCGCCGTTCTTGGCGGCGTCGGTGGAGTGCATGTCGATGCAGAAGGCGCAGCCGTTGATCATCGAGGCGTGGACCTTGACCAGCTCGGCGATCCGGGGGTCGAGGCCGGTCCTGGAGGCGCGGTCCACGGCGATCATCGCGCTGTAGTACTCGGGGGCGAGCCGGTGCATCGCGAGGCGCTGGGCGGGGGCGGGGACCGGTGCGTCGGCGGTTCCTGCGGTCTCGTTCGTCGTCGTCATGATCACCAGCCTAAGGAACGGAGTGGCCCCCCGTCCTGGTGCATTCACCGCTGGTGTTCTTGGGCCACTTCCGCGGTCTCCGGCCATTCCGACCGGCGAACGCACGTGCGAGGATCGCTGGGAAGGGCGAGATCAGCGTACGGGGGTCAGGGATCGTGTGTACGGCGTTCGTCAGCATCGAGCCGGGGGCGGCGGTCCCCGTCCTGCTCCTCTCCGTCCGGGACGAGTACCTCGGGCGCCGCTGGCTGCCGCCGGCCCACCACTGGCCCGACCGGCCCGAACTCGTCGGCGGGCAGGACCTCGCCGCCGGCGGCACCTGGCTCGCCGTCGACCCCGCGCGGCGCACGGCCGCGTGCCTGCTCAACGGCTTCGGGCCGCTCGCCCCCGCCGGGACCAGGCTCTCCCGCGGCGAACTGCCGCTCACCGCCGTGCGCGAGGGCGGCATCGGCCACCTCGACCTCACCCCGTACGACCCGTTCCACCTCGTGCTGGCCGGGCCCGCCGGCGCCCGGGTCGCCAGCTGGGGCGACGGGCGGCTGGTCGAGCGCGACCTGCCCACCGGCCTGAGCGTCGTGCTCAACGACGGGCTGGAGGGCCTCGCCGACAGCCGGACCACCTCGGAGCGGATCCGCGCCGTCATGGCCGCCCGCGCCGCCCACTTCCGGCCCCGCTTCGAGGCCGCGCCCCGGCCCGAGCCCGGCGACGACGGGACCACCGAGGACGCGTGGGGCGCCTGGCTGCCGATCGTCTCCGGGGACGGGCTCGCGCCGGACGACGACGCGGCGCTCGTCCAGCGGCGCGACTTCGGCGACGGACGGATCTGGGGCTCGTCCTCGATCTCGCTGCTCGCGCTCGGGCCGGAGCTGCTGCGCTACGACTTCGGGCCGGCCCCGGTGCCCGCCGGGGGCGCGGCGTGGCGGCGGGTGCCGCTCGGCTGAACGGGACCCTGGAAAGCGCTTGAACCTGCCGCAACGGGAGGTTGCATCGTGGTCCTCCGTCGACCCCGAGGGAGGACCACGATGAACCACCGACGCCCCGCGGACGTGGCGGCCGCCGCCGCCCTGGTGGCCGGCACCGCGCTCGTCGCCGCCGGCGCCGCGCTGGCGCTCAGCCACGCCGCCGAGCGGGCGGTGTCGTCCGGCGTGCTGCTCGCCGTGTGGGTGCACGTGCTGCTCGCCCACGGCCCGGGTTTCGCCGAGGCGTCCACTCGATGAATTTCCGGCTGCAGGCCTGCCGGGCGTCTACATCCCCGTAGTAGCTTCGCCGGGGCTCCCCCTGATCAGATCCCCGAGCGAAGGTGTGCGATGTCCACCCTGACCTACCCGGAAGCGATAGGCGTCGGCCTGCTGCAGGGTGTGACGGAACTCTTCCCGGTCTCCAGCCTGGGCCACAGCATCCTGCTGCCGGCGATCATCGGCGGGAAGATCCAGCACGACCTGGACATGACCGCCGAAGGATCGCCGTACCTCTCCGTGCTGGTCGGCCTGCACCTCGCCACCGCGCTCGCGCTGGTGGTCTTCTTCTACAAGGACTGGCTCCGGGTCATCGGCGGCCTGTTCAGCTCGATCCGCCACCGCCGGATCGAGACCCGCAACGAGAAGCTCGCCTGGCTGCTCATCATCTCCACCATCCCCGTCGGCATCGCCGGCCTCGCCTTCGAGAAGGCCCTGCGCAACGCCCTCGGCAAGCCGATCCCGGCCGCGGTCTTCCTCGCCCTCAACGGGCTCGTGCTGCTCGGCGCCGAGCGCCTCAAGCGCGGCGGCACCGGCCGCCGACGGGCCGGCCACGCCGCCCCGGTCTCCGACGAGCCCGGACTCGACCCGGCGATCGCCTCCGACCACCGGCTCGCCCGGCTGAGCTTCCTCCAGGGCACCTGGATCGGCGCCGCCCAGATCCTCGCCCTGTTCCCCGGCATCAGCCGCTCCGGCGTCACCATGAGCGCCGGCATCCTGCGCGGACTGCACCACGAGGACGCCGCCCGGTTCTCCTTCCTGCTCGCCACCCCGGTGATCATCGCCGCCTCGGCGCTCAAGGTGCCCGAGCTGTTCAAGCCGGAGAACGCCGACATCCTCGGCCCGGTCGTGGCGGGCAGCATCGCCGCCTTCGTCGCCGGGTACGTGTCGGTGCGCTTCCTCACCAAGTACTTCGAGACCCGCAGCCTGACGCCGTTCGCGATCTACTGCTTCGTGGCCGGCGTCGGCAGCGCGGTCTACCTCTCGCTCTAGGGATCTACAACTCCTGTAGGACCAGGGCGAGTTCGCGCGGCTGCGAGAACATCGGCCAGTGTCCGGTGTCCAGTTCGACCAGCCGCCAGTGCTCGCCCTCCAGCAGCTCCGCGGCGCGGCCGTACGGCTCCGGCCAGTCCAGCAGGCACTTGACGTACGTCGCCGGCAGCTCGGGCAACGCGTCGCCCAGCACGGCCGGTTCGGTCAGCGAGGCGCCCGGGTGCGGCGTCGAACCGGCGACGATCCGGGCGACCTGCTCGTCGGTGAGGCCCTGGCCCTCGAAGTCGGCGGCGGTGAGCGGCGGCCAGAAGCCGTCGTTCTTCGCGATGGCCACCGCCACCTCCTGGCCGTTCCCGCCCGCCGAGACGAACGACTCGCCGTCCCGGGGGACGTTGGCGTCCACGAACACCACCCGAGCCAGCCGGTCGCCGATCCGCTCGGCGGCCTGGCCCACCGGGATGCCCGAGTAGCTGTGCCCCACCAGGACGACGTCGCGCAGGTCGAGCCGCTCGATCTCGTCCACGATGTCCCGCACGTGGGCCTCCTGCCCGGCCGGGGCCTCGTCCCGCTTCTCCGCGAGCCCGGAGAGCGTCAGCGGGTAGGCCCCGTGCCCCGCCGCGCGCAGCTCCGCCGCCACCTCGTCCCACGCCCACGCGCCGAGCCACGCGCCTGCCACGAGTACATAGTTCGCCATGGGCGGCACGGTAGCGCGAAGATGGGACATCACAACGGCTGAGCATCGGGGGAAGCAGTGCTGAAGGGCAGGACGGCGGTCGTCACGGGCGGCTCGCGCGGCATCGGACGGGCGATCGTCGAACGGCTGGCCCGGGACGGCGCCCACGTCGTCCTCACGTACGCCGGCAACGAGGCCGCCGCGGCGGACGTCGTCCGGACCGTCTCGGAGGGCGGCGGACGGGCCTTGGCACTGCGGGCCGACCTGGGCGAACCCGGCGCCGCCGAACGGCTCATGGCCGCGGCGGAGGAGCACCTGGGCGGCCTCGACATCCTCGTCAACAACGCCGCCAGGGCCTTCACGCCCACCCCGCTCGCCGAGACCGACGACGAGACCTTCGACGCGATCATGGCGGTCAACACCCGGTCCGTCTTCGTCACCACCCGCTACGCGGCCCGGCGGATGCGAGACGGCGGACGGATCGTCAACATCTCCACCATGAACACCGCCCGCCCCGGCCCCGGCATCGCCTCCTACGCGGCCAGCAAGGGCGCCGTGGAGCAGCTCACGGCCATCGCCGCGGTCGAGCTCGGCCCGCGCGGCATCACCGTCAACACCGTCTCCCCCGGCGCCACCGACACCGACCTCCTGCGCGGCACCAACCCGCCCGAGGCCCTGGACCGCGCCGCCGCGATCACCCCCCTGCGCCGCCTCGGCGACCCCGCCGACATCGCCGACGTCGTCGCCTTCCTCGCCGGCCCGGACGGCCGCTGGATCACCGGCCAGAACATCCGCGCCACGGGCGGCCTGGGGTGAAGTGAGGGGCGCGGGGCGGGACGGCGAGGTGCCGCGCGGGGCGGGGTAGCGCCGGGCGAGAGGCGAGGCGGCGCAAGTCGAAGCGGCGCGAGCCGGCGGAGCCGAGCCCGGCGGAGCGGGATGGCGGGGTGCCGCGCAAGGCGGTGCAGCGCGAGGCGGCGGCCCGGGCTGGGCGGCGCGAGGCAAGCGTCACCGTGCGAGGCGAAGCGGCGCCAGCCTGCGGAGCCGCGCCCGGCGGGGGCCGTTGGTTGGCCGGCAGGCGCCGACCAGCCCACCCGGGGCAGGCCGGGACGAGGCAGGCCGCTAGCGTGACCGGCCGTGATCAACGAAACGACGTCCCTTTCCCCGACCGTCTACGCGCAGGCGAGACGCAAGACGGTCCTCCTGCTGCTCGGCGCGGTCGCCTTCACCGTCGTCGGCGCGCTGCTGCTCTGGCAGCACGACACCCTCAAGGGGCTGATCGGCGGCGCCCTGGCCGTGCCGTTCTTCGGTGCCGCCGCAGTCCTGCTCGCCGTCCGCCTCGTCCGCAACAGGCCCGAACTGGTGCTGGACGCCCACGGCCTGGAGCACGTCCAGCTCGGCCGCATCGCCTGGACCGAGGTCACCGCCGTGCGGGTCCGCACGATGACCGTCCGCGGCAGCACCCAGCGGATGATCGAGGTCGTCCTGGCCGACCCCGCCGCCTACCTGGCCCGCGCGCCCCGGCTCGTCCGCGCCGGCGCCGGCCTCAACCGCTCCCTCGGGTGCGGACCGGCGAACATCGCCGCCAACACCCTCCCCGTCCCGCTCGAAGAAGTCCTCGCGGCCGTCCACCGCCACCACCCCCGGCTCGGCGGCAGCGCGGGATAATCCCGTCGATGAGCACTTCGTGGAGCGCGTTCGGCGGCGACCTGCACCTCGACCTCACCGGGCGGCGCGCCGCCGGGGCCGGGCTGCGGGCCGCCCTGGAGGACGCGCTGCGCGAGGCCGTCCAGGACGGCAGGCTCGCCCCCGGCACCCGGCTGCCGTCCTCCCGGGCGCTCGGGGAGGACCTCGGGATCGCCCGCAACACCGTCGTGGAGGCGTACGGGCAGCTCACCGGCGAGGGCTGGCTCACCTCCCGGCAGGGCTCCGGCACGACCGTCGCGATGGGGGTCCCCCCAGCCGGCGACTGGGGGCGGGCGGCGTCCCGCCCGGCGCGCGAACGCCCGGCCCCGCGGCACGACCTGATGTCCGGCCGGCCCGACCTGTCGCTCTTCCCCCGCACCGCCTGGCTCGCCGCCGCCCGCCGCGCGCTCGCCACCGCCCCGCACGAGGTCCTCGGGTACGGCTCGCCGCTCGGGCGCCCCGAACTGCGGGAGGCGCTCGCCCACTACCTGGCGCGCGTCCGCGGGGTCCGCACCGACCCCGACCGCCTGCTGGTGTGCGGCGGCGTGACGCAGGGCCTCGGGCTGCTCTGCGCGGCCCTGCGGGAGCGCGGGGCCGGCGCGCTCGCCGTCGAGGAGTACGGCCTGCCGCCGCAGCTCGACACCGCCCACGCCGCCGGGCTCGCGACCGTGCCGCTCCCGCTCGACGAGGCCGGGGCCAGGACGGACCTGCTCGACGACCGGGTCGGGGCCGTGCTGCTCACCCCCGCGCACCAGTTCCCCACCGGCACGCCGCTGGCCGCCGACCGGCGGGCGACGGCGGTGCGGTGGGCGCGCGAGCACGACGGGTACGTCATCGAGGACGACTACGACGGCGAGTTCCGCTACGACCGGCAGCCGCTCGGCGCGATGCAGGCGCTCGACCCCGAGCGCGTGGTGTACGCCGGGACGGCCGCCAAGAGCCTCGCGCCGGGCCTGCGGCTCGCGTGGCTCGCCCTGCCGGACGCGCTCGTCGAACCGGTGTCCCGGCTGAAGCGGCTGGCCGACCACACGTCGCCGGTGCTCGACCAGCTGACGCTCGCCGAACTGATCGTCTCCGGGACGTACGACCGGCACGTGCGGCGCTGCCGGCTGCACTACCGCCGCCGCCGGGACCGGCTGGTCGCCGCCCTCGCCGAGCACGCCCCGCACGTCCGGGTCACCGGCATCGCGGCGGGCCTGCACGCGGTGCTGCAGCTGCCGGCGGACGGGCCGTCCGAGGCCGAGCTCCTGGCGCGGGCGGCGGCGGCCGGGGTGGCGCTCAACGGGCTCTCGTGGCACCGGGCGGACGGGACCGCCGCGAGCGGCCCGCCGTCGCTGGTGATCGGGTACGGGACGCCGCCGGAGCACGCGTTCACGGCGGCGCTGGAGGCGCTGTGCAGGGTGCTGCGCGGCACGTGAAGGGGGCGTGACGGCCCTGCGGGGAGACCGACTACTTGTTGCGGCCGCCCAGTTCGAACAGCAGCATGATGAAGCCCGCGAAGGCGTGGATGCCGGCCGTGTAGATGATCAGGCGGACGGCGACGCGGCGGTTGGCCCACTTGCCGGCGTCGATGGTCTTGGGGGCAGCGGGGGTCGAGGTGTGGGTGCTCGGGTCAGCGGCCATGGTTGTCTCCTCAGTGCGGTGCGGCAGGGCCGCCGCCGAGGCAGAGTTCGCCACCGGGGCTCTGCAGCAGGGTGTGGACGAAGAGCAGCTCGACCCCGTGCGCCGATTCGGCGGCGATGCAGTGCGGGGTGAGCGAGTCGAAGTGGGCGGAGTCGCCGACGGCCAGGTGGTGGACGCGGTCGCCGAGGGTCAGCCGCAGCGCGCCCTGGAGCACGCACAGCCACTCCTCGCCCGGGTGGACCCGGACGACGGCGTCCTGCACGCCGGGCGGCACGTGAACCCGCAGGGCCTGCATCGCCCGGCCGCGGGCGCCGGCCCGCCGGTAGCCCCAGCCGCCGGCCCGTCCGGGCTCGATGACGCCGCCGCGCACCACCGGGTCGGGCTCGGTCATCGCCTCGCCGAGCAGCCCGGAGACGGACGTGCCGTAGGCGCGGGCGAGGCCGAGCAGGACGGGCAGCGAGGGCTGGCGCCGGCCGGTCTCCAGCCGGGACAGATAGGCTGGGGACAGTCCGACCCGGGCGGCCGCCACCTCCAGGGTGAGGCGGCTGGCGAGCCGGTGCTCGCGGAGCCGGGCGGCGAGGCCGGCGACCTCCTGGTCGTCGAGCTGCTCGCCTGCGGCGCGGGCGCCGGCGGGGCTGGTGGTCATGTGACCAGTGGACACCTCGTGTGCCGCACGGGCAAGAAACTTGCCTCCCAGGCAAAACCGCGGAACAAAACCGCCGGATCAGGGCCGCGGGATGTTGCGCAGGTTGCTCCGGGCGAGGTCGATCATGCGCCCCACGCCGCCGGAGAGCACCGTGCGCCCGGCCGCCAGCGCGAAGCCCTTCAGCTGGGCGGCGGTGATGTGCGGCGGGATGGAGAGCGCGTTCGGGTCGGTGACGACGTCCACCAGCGCGGGTCCGGGCCGCTCCAGCGCCTCGGACAGCACCTCCCGCACACGGGCGGGGTCGGTCACCCGCTTGGCCGGGATGCCCATCGCCCGCGCGATCCCGGCGTAGTCCACGTCGCCGTTGTCGATCTCCCACTCGGGGTAGCCGGAGACGAGCATCTCCAGCTTGATCATGCCGAGCGCGCCGTTGTTGAAGACCACGGTCTTCACCGGCAGCCGGTGCTTGGCCACCGTGAGCAGCTCGCCGAGCAGCATGCCGATCCCGCCGTCGCCCGCCATCGCGATCACCTGCCGCCCCGGGCAGGCGAGTTGGGCGCCGATCGCGTGCGGCAGGGCGTTGGCCATCGAGCCGTGCAGGAAGGAGCCGATCACCCGGCGGCGGCCGTTGGGCTGCAGATAGCGGGCGGCCCAGACGTTGTTCATGCCGGTGTCCACGGTGAACACCGCGTCGTGGGCGGCAACGTCGTCGAGCACCGAGGCGACGTACTCGGGGTGGATCGGCAGGTGCCGCTCGATGTCCCGGGTGTAGGCGCCGACGACGTCCTCCAGCGCCTTGCAGTGCTTGCGCAGCATCTCGTCCAGGAACGACCGGTCCTCCTTCGGCTCCAGCAGCGGCAGGACGGCCCGCAGGGTCGCGGCGACGTCCCCGTGGACGGCCAGTTCCAGGACGGTCCGGCGGCCCAGGCGGGTGGCGTCGTGGTCGACCTGGACGGTGCGGGCCTGCGGGAGGAACGCGTCGTACGGGAAGTCGGTGCCGAGCAGCACCACCAGGTCCGCGCCGTGCAGGGCCTCGTGGCAGGCACCGTAGCCGAGCAGGCCGCTCATCCCGACGTCGTACGGGTTGTCGTGCTGGATCCACTCCTTGCCGCGCAGCGAGTGGCCCACCGGCGCGTGCAGGGCCTCCGCCACGGCCAGCACCTCGGCGTGCGCGTCCCGGACGCCGGCGCCGCAGAAGAGGGCCACCCGGCGGGCCGAGTTGAGCAGTTCGGCGAGCGCCTGCACCTGGGACCAGGGCGGGGCGGCGACGGCCTGCTCGGTCAGGAAGTGGCCGCTGCCGGTCGGGCGGGCCGCGGGCAGCGCGGCGACGTCGCCGGGGAAGGCGAGGACGGAGACGCCGCGGGCGCCGAGCGCGTGCTGGATCGCGATCCGCAGCAGGCGGGGCAACTGGGCGGGGGCCGAGAGCATCTCGCACCAGCTGCTGCAGTCGGTGAACACCCGCTCGGGGTGGGTCTCCTGGAAGAAACCGGTGCCGATCTGCCCGGACGGGATGTGCGAGGCCAGCGCGAGGACGGGCAGGCCGCTGCGCTGGGCGTCGTACAGGCCTTGGACGAGGTGGGTGTTGCCGGGGCCGCAGGAGCCGGCGCAGACGGCGAGCCCGCCGCTGAGCTCGGCCTCGGCCGCGGCGGCGAAGGCACCGGCCTCCTCGTTGCGGACGTGCACCCAACTGATGCCCTCCGCCCGGCGGATGGCGTCGACGACCGGGTTGAGGCTGTCGCCGACCACGCCGTAGACCCGCTGCACACCGGCCTGCCGGAGCACCTCCACCATCTGTTCGGCCACGCTCGCCACGGGTGCGCTCCTTCGCTGGGGCAGCTGACAGGGGTCACCTGCACCCTCCGGGGAGAGCCGGCGAGCCGCACGGCCGGTGAGCCGAACGAGTGATGGTGGAGGTGAACTGCCGCTACTCCGCGGCCAGGTGGTCGGGGCTCTGGCCGAGCTTGCCGGCGGCGAGGCCGGCCTGGGGCTGGCGACGGGCGGGTTCGCGGCCGGGGGGCTGGGCGCAGCGCTCCTGGGTGGGCGGGACGGTGGTCGGGAGCGTGACCGGCTCCTCGGCCTTGAGCTGGACCGTCTCGCCGTCGTGCCGCACGTGCATGGCCTCGCCGCGGCGCAGCGTGTACGTCGTCCCGTCGTGGGTGATCTCGACGCCGAGCAGCATGCCGCGGACCAGCAGCGAGAAGCCGAGCTTGGTGAGCCCGGCGGGCAACCGGGGCCGGAAGGAAAGCGTCTCGCCGTGGTCGCGCAGGCCGCCGAGGCCGGCCACGAGGGCGATGCAGGCCCCGGCGAGGGAGGCCATGTGGAGGCCGTCGCGGGTGTTGCCGCCGAGGTCGTGGAGGTCCATGAGGGCGGCTTCGGCGGTGTAGTCGTACGCGAGGTCGAGCTGGCCGACCTCGGCGGCGATGACGGCCTGGGTGCAGGCGGACAGGGAGGAGTCGCGGACGGTGAGGCGCTCGTAGTAGGCGAAGTTGCGGGCCTTCTGCTCGTCGGTGAAGGCGTCGCCGCGGACCTGCATGGCGAGGACGAGGTCGGCCTGTTTGACGACCTGCTTCCGGTAGAGGTCGAAGTACGGGTAGTGGAGCAGCAGCGGGTACTTCTCGGGCGGGGTGCGCTCGAAGTCCCAGACCTGGTGGTGGGTGAAGCCGTCGGCCTGGGGGTGGACGCCGAGGCTCTCGTCGTACGGGACGTACATCGCGGCGGCGGCGTCGCGCCAGGCGGCGGTCTCCTCGGTGTCGACGCCGAGGGCGCCGGCCTCCCGGGGGTGGCGGCCGGCGGC
>NZ_JBFBDY010000008.1:0-48514 GCF_040683475.1 Kitasatospora sp. NPDC093558
TTTTTTGTCTGTGGCGTGCCGTGGGGGGGGGGGGCCCTCTAACCCGCACGCGGGTTGGGGTTCCCCCCCCTCTCAGGTCGCTCACCCCAACGGAGCTTCCGTCTTCTGTGAGTCTTCCATGCCCGTGGCTGTGCTGTCGTGCGTTGTCACTGGTGTGGTGACGGGCCCGAATGGTGTTCAAGCTGGTCAGGTCCGCACGGGCCCGCTGGCGCGCGATCACCGGCGTCCACCTCGTCGGGGCTGGGAGTCGCTCATGGTGACGACTGTAGCCAGCGGAGGAGGTGGTCGCCGGGTGTCGACGGATGAAGTGGACCTGGTCAGGTGCCAGTTCCTCGGCGGGCAAGAGCCGGGTGGGCTCGCCGCGAGTGCTCCTCGGCGAGCCCGCCCAGCCACGTCGTCACGCCGCTGCCGGCTCCCAGCCGTAGCGCGAGAATGCGGGACCGCCATCGCGGTAGGCGGTGAGCGCCTGTGCGGCCGTGGGGAAGGCCGGTTCGGGGAGGAGGCTGGCGGGAACCCAGCGGGCCGTGAGGTGCTTGTCGGGTTCGGTGTTGGTGAGCTCGCCAGTCCACGTGTCGGTGGCGAAGACGAAGAGGACGAACTGGCCGGCCTGGTCCCAGCCCTGCTCGACGTGGATGACGTGGACGAGTTCGAGGTCCGCCGGGTCGACGAGCAGGCCGGTCTCCTCCTTGAGTTCGCGGGCGGCGGCCTCGTCGAGGGGTTCGCCCGGCTCGGCCTTGCCGCCGGGGACGGTCCAGGACGGGTGCGGGGACCAGTTGCGGGCGGCGTAGTGCAGGGCGGCGATCGTGTCGGTGTCCTTGTCGTGGACGATCACGCAGACCGCGTTGCGGCTGTTCATCACGCTGTTGGTCGTCACGGTGCCCACTCCTTGTCGAAGCGCCGGAGGATGTCAGAGGTCCAGGCCGGCCGCACGGTGTGCCAGCTGAACCGGTAGTTGTTGGTGCCGAGGTAGGGCGCGGTGAGGACGTGCTGGAACTCGCACCACGCGGCGAACTCGCCCCAGGTACAACCGGGCAGGCCGCGGTGCTGCGGGTGACGGTTGTAGGTGTCCACGGCCTGGCGGATGGTGTCCTCGGGCAGTGGGCCAGTGGTCATGGCGGTGCTGACGACGAGCTTGGCGAGGTCGTAGCCGAAGGGGGCGAGGGTGAGGGAGTCGAAGTCGATGACGGTCACATCCGCGCCGGTGATGAGGAAGTTGCGCGGGTTGGCATCCTTGTAGAAGGCAGCCGGCATCGTGGCAGCCCGCTCCAGCCAGCCGTCGATCGCCTCACGGGTCAGGGCCAGGCCCGGTACGGCGCCGGAGGCCAGGAGGTGGTGGAGGCGTTCGCGGCGACCTGCGGCGAAGCCGGCGATGGTGGTGCCGTCGCTGGTGTGGGGTGCGTCCAGGCGGGCGGCGTGCAGTTCGCGGGTGTGTGCGGTGGTGTGTTGGTGGCCGAGGAGGTCGGCCAGGGGTACGAGGTCGTCGGCGGTGCCGTGGAGGCCGTCGAGGTGCTCGAAGTCGATGCCGGTGGGGTGGACTTGGAGGACCTTGGGGATGCGTACGTCGGGGTTGGCGCGGGCGATCCACCGGTGGTGGGCCAGGGCCTGCTGCTGGGTCTGGGGGTCCGCGTAGGTCTTGGTGAAGGCCCTCATCGGCGGGAGGCCACGACGTAGGTGACGTTCGAGGTGGTGTCCAGCGGGCCGTCGCCAACGGCCTTCCGCAGCCGCCGCGCGATCTCGCCAGCGTCGTAGGGGAGTTGGTACTTTGGGTTGGTGGCGGCGTAGGCGGCGATGTGGTCGGCGTCGGTGAAGCGGAAGCGGTGTTCGTGGTGGATGACCTGCTGGACGTCGAGGCAGGTGGCCACGATGTCGGCCTGGTTGTGGCTGTGGAAGGTCTCGTAAAGGCTCGGCCGGGTGGTGGCCTCGGGGTCGAGGCCGCTGGCGGCGATCGCCTCGTCCAGGGTTCGGTAGCTGTCGGCGGACTTGGTGACCGTGATTGACAGGCCGCCGGGGGCCAGGCAGCGGGTGATCTCCGCGATGACGGCGGCGGGCCGGGGCGAGTGGTAGAGGCAGAACGCCGCGACGGCCACCGCCACGGAGGAGTTGGGCAGGGCGATGGCGTGGAAGTCGCCTCGCATGGTTTTCGCGCCCGTGTGCCCGGCGAGTCTGCGCTCGGTTTCGGCGAGGAGGGCGGCGGACTGGTCGAAGGCGATGAGGCGGGGCGGGGTGAGCCGTTCGGCGAGGGCGAGGGTGGTGGTGCCGCGTCCGCAGCCGATGTCGAGGACGGTGCCGCGCAGGCCGGTGGCGGCGAGGTCGGCGATGACGGTGGCGGGGTGGGGGCCGGCGGTCTTGACGCGGGCGAGGGCGCTGGTGCGCTGGGTGATGCGGTCGGCGTCGGCGTACAGGTCGTGGCGGACGCGGGCAGCGTCGAGGAACGGGTTGGCGGTCATGGACAGGTGGAGCCTTCCCGGTGAAGAGGCGGGTCAGATCACGTCTGTGGTGGCACGGTGGCCACGAACCGGGTGGCGGCCCGGCGGCTGGTGAGAGTGACGACGCGGGCGTGGCCAGCGTGCTCGGCGATCAGCGCGCGGACCTTGGGCCGCATCTGGCGCCGGTAGCCGAGGATGTAGCGGATGAAGCCCCAGTGGATGCGGTCGAAGACGCCCTGCTCGGTGTGCTGGCCGCCGCGGTAGCGGCGACGGCGCTGGAGGATCCCCCACAGGCACACGATCGGGGGGATATCGAGGAAGACGACGGTGTCGGCCCGCTTGAGGCGGATGGGGAGGGTCGAGGCGAAGTTGCCGTCGATCACCCAGCGCGGTTCGGCGACCAGGTCCTCCTGGAGGGCGGCGAACTTCTCAGGCGGCAGGGTGTTCCAGTCGGAGTCGTAGTAGACGCCGTCGAGGTGGGTGACGGGGGCGTTGATCTTTGCGGCGAGCTGGCGTCCGAGGGTCGTCTTGCCACTGCCGCCGCAGCCGATGATGGCGATCCTGTCCATGTCGCTACAGGCTACCGAGCCACGCGACGGGCCGGACGGCGGTCGCTTCGGCCCACGCGGGATGTGTCCCGGGCCGGTGCCCGGCCCGGGACGCTTCGCGCTGGTCACGCGGCATCGGCGGCGAGCAGGGTGGCCCGCTCGAAGTCGTACCGGACCTCTCGGCCGGGGCCGGCGACCTCGGCGCACGACAGGTAGACCCGTCCGTCCGGCGCGATCTCCAGTTTCTCGACGACGTCGCTGGGCTGCGGGCAGCGCTCGGGCAGCAGGATGTCGGTGTTGATCGTCATGCCGCCGAGGTCCATGCCGGTCAGCTGTTCGTGGAGGTGCTGGGTCTGTTCCCAGGTGACGGCCGTGATGCCGCTGGTGGCGGCGTTGCCGACCAGGCGGACGCGGTGGAGCATCAGGTCGCGGGCGCCGAGGTCGCGCAGGCGCTTGGCCAGGGCGGGGATGGTGGCGATGTTCTCGCCGGTGAGCGTGCAGGTGGCGCCGAAGGGGAGCATGCGGCCGTGTGCCCAGGCGAGGGTGTCGAAGGCGGCGGCGAAGGAGCCGGGGCGGCGGATGCTGTCGTGGGCGTCGGCGGTGCCGCCGTCCAGGGAGACGCGGAGCATGTCCAGGTACTCGGCGGCCTGGGTCAGGAAGGCCCGGCGCTTGTAGCCGTTGGTGCAGATCTCGGTGCGGTAGCCGAGCGACTTGGCGGCCATCAGGACGGTCGGCAGGCCCTCGAACAGGAGGGGCTCGCCGCCGAGCAGGCACACCCAGTGGCAGTCGTAGGCGGCGGTGAAGTAGGTGAGGGCGGCGGTGGCCTGGTCGACGGTGACGGTGTCGGGGCGCTTGAGGTCCTCACCGTGGTAGCAGGTGGTGCAGGAGAGGTTGCAGCGGAACAGCAGCTCCAGGTAGAGCTTGTCGACCCGCTCGATGCCGGGGAGGACGGGTGCGGCCTGGGTCATGAGCGGGCTCCTTCGATGTCGATGAGCAAGGGCGGGATGGCGGTGCCGGCCAGCTCGGCGGTGAGGGTGCGGAGCTGGCGGGTAAGGCGGAATGGGTCGAGGTGGTCGATGCAGCGGGCGACCAGGTCGGCGTGGGCCTGGCTGCCCGCGGTCTCGGTGAGCGCCGTGATGGTGGCCACGACGTCGGCGGCGCCGGTGACGATCAGCTCGCGCGGCACGACCGCTTCCGCGCCCCGCAGAGTGCGTGGGGCCAGCGGCAGACAGCCGGCGAGGACGGCTTCGAAGAGGCGCTGGGTGAACTGGCCGCTTCGCGCGTACCGGTCGGGGGCGAGGAGCACGGTGGCCAGCGTGGAGCGGTAGAGCGGGGTGACCTCGTCGAAGGGGATGCGGCCGGTGAAGTTCACCTGCGGCCAGCGGGTGGTGTCGGTCCACTTCCCGGCCACCCGGTGCGGCAGCTGGGCGGCGGCCGGGGCGAAGAACTCGCCGAAGGCGGCGTCGCGGTCGTACTGGTTGCCGACGTAGACCAGCGGCAGTAGGCGCTCGAAGGCAGCGAGGGCCGCCGGGTAGGCCTGGTCGAGGGCATCGTCGGCGACAGGGAAGAGCAGACTGACCGCTCCGGGCGACGGGTGGAGGGCCGGCTCGCACACTTGGACGTGCCCGATGGCCCGGAGCGGGTCGTCGGCGGGCAGTTGCCGGTCCTTGTCCCACAAGACCGTGCGGAGGCCGTGCCAGTGGGTGTAGTGGTCGAGGAGCTGTTGCTGGCGGTGCAGGTCGCAGGTGTGCCCCTCCGTGCCGCACGCGGTGGTGTTGCGGCCAGGGATGGACCAGCGCCACTCCAGGAACAGGGCGTCGATCTCGGGCAGTCCACCGTCCCACCGGTAGTTGGCGGACAGGTCAGTGCCAGCCTCGGTCAGGTCCCGGTTGGTCTGGAGGAAGACAACCTCGTGGCCAGCGGCGATGAGGCCATCCACCAGGGTGCGGCGGTGGCTGCGTCCGCCGTCGGGGGTGTCGGCGATCCCCGGGCCGAGGAAGCCCCAGCAGCTGTAGCCGATCCTCATGCCTTGGTCACCCACCAGTCCTCGATCAGGAGCGCGTCCAGTCCGGACTCGGCCAGGCAGTCCAGCGCCATCTCGGGGGTGCCGCAGATCGGCTTGCCCTTGACGTTCAGGGACGTGTTGATCAGCACGGGCACGCCGGTGAGCTCCGCGAAGGCGGCCAGGATGTCGGCGAGCACCGGGTTGTCCCTCGCGGTGAGGGTCTGCACCCGGGCCGTGCCGTTGGCGTGGACGACGGCCGGGATCCGCTTCCGAGCCAGGTCGGTGACCGGCGAGGCTATCGACATGAACGGCGCCTCCTGCCCGAGCGCGAAGTAGTCGACCGCGTTGTCGGCCAGGACGACGGGGGCGAAAGGGCGGAACGGCTCCCGGAACTTCACCGTGGAGTTGAGCCGTTCGACAACACCGGCCTTCAGCGGGGAGGCAAGGATCGAGCGGTGCCCGAGCGCACGTGGGCCGGCTTCAACGCTCCCTTGGAACAGCCCGGCGATCGTTCCCTGGGCGAGCTGACGGGCGACGAAACCGGCCGGGTCGAGCAGGCGCTGGGCAGTCATGCCGGGCCGTGGTTCGGGCGGCAGCGTCAGGCCGGGGTAGGACGGGCCGAGGTAGCAGGCGCGGGCCAGTCCGGCGGGGAGGTCACCGTGCCGGTCGAGGTGGACGGCTGCGGCGGCGCCGATCGCGGTGCCGGAGTCCCCGGGGGCGGGCGGGACGGCGACCTCGTCGAACAGCCCGGAGGCGATGATCTTGCCGATGCTGACGCAGTTCATCGCGACCCCGCCGCCCACGCACAGCAGCCGGGCGCCGGTGCGCTCGCGGGCGATCCGCGCCAGGTGCAGCACCACCTGCTCGGTGCGTTCCTGGAGGGCGGCAGCGAGGTCGGCGTGGACCTGGGCGATGTCCTCGTGCGGACGGCGGGGCGGGCAGGTGAGGGCGGTGAAGGCGGCGGTCAGCCTCGGGTAGCGGCGGTCCATGACCCGCAGGGCGATGAGCCGGTGGTCGAGGACAAAGCCGTTGGTGGTGAGCCGGACGGCCTTGGCGAACAGCGAGCGGAACCGCTTCGGGTCGCCGAGGGCGGCCAGCGCCATGACGGTGCCCTCCTCGTCCCCGCGCCGCCACCCGAGGTGCTCGGTGACGGCGCCGTACACGTAGCCGAGGGAGGCGGGATCGTCGAGGGCGTGGACGATCCGGTACGAGCAGCCGCCCGAGGGCTGCCGCGCGTGGCCGATGGTGGTGGCCTGGGTCTCGCCGAGGCTGTCCACCACCAAGACGGCGGCCTCGTCGTAGCCGGACGCGGCGAACGCGTAGAGCCCGTGGGCGCGGTGGTGCAGCACGGGCTGAACGGCAGCGTTGGGGAAGGCGTCGGCCAGGCGGGCCAGGCGTCGGCGGGTGTTGCCGGCGACCTCGGCGAACGACCGGGCCCGTGGCAGGGCGCGAGCGGCGGTGGCGGGCCGTGCCGCGTGGGCGAGCGCGGCGGGGAGCGCCCGAAGGTAGTGCTGCGGCGTGAAGTTGTAGGCGACGGTGCCGATGTCGGCGCGGGTCAGGCCCGCTTCATCGAGGAGCCAGTCGACGGCCTTGGCCGGGTAGCTCTTGTCGTGCTTGATCGCGCTGAGTCTCTCCTCCTCCACGAACCCGACGAGTTGGCCGTCGACGAGCAGAGCGGCAGCGGAGTCGTGGGTGTAGGAGCACAGGCCCAGCACGGTGCTGCGGTTCGTGGCCACCGCGCTCACCTCTTCGCCGGGATTGCCGGAGTGGGCATCTGCGCGAGCGGGATCTTCTGCTCGCGCTGGTCGTACCAGAGGGCCAGGGCCTCGGGCAGCGGCCCGGTCGCCTCGGCGGCCCTGGCGCGGGCCTCGTCGCGACGTCCGGCCTTCCACAGCCGGTAGCTGGCCAGGACGGCGGCGAAGCCGTCCCAGACCGGGTGGCCGACCGCCTCGCCCGCCGTGACCTGCTTCATCAGCAGGTCGAAGTCCTCCCAGGGGATGCCGAGCGGCTGCCACGTCGGGGAGGCGGGCGCGTCGGCGACGAGGCTCCAGGCGGTGTCCTGGTGCTGGGCATACAGGTGCAGGGAGTCGACGTGGTGGTGGTAGTCGCCGACCTGGACTCCGAGCCAGCCGGCCATCAGCTCGTGCAGGACGGTCGTGGTGATCAGGTCGTACGGAAGGCCGAGCCACACGTCCTGGCTCCGCATGCTGGTGTGCATCTCCAGGCGGCCCTCGCGCAGGTAGAAGCGGTAGCCGAGGGTGCAGGGGACATCCTTGTGGCCGGCGGTGTCGCGGCTCGGGTCGAAGATCTGGACGACGGCGCGGCGGCTCTCGCCGTCGCGGGTCAACTGCCGCCGGACGTAGTCGAGCTGGTCCAATCGTCCGTGCCAGCGTCGTAGGCGCGGACCGTAGGCGCCCTGGAGAGCTCCGTGGTCGGTGAGCCCTGCCAGGCGGCTGTTGAAGTCGTGAATCCAGTCCGCGCTGGAGCCGGAGAGGATCCACACGGTCTCGGCTGCGGCGAACGCGGGATTCAGCACCCGGTACGGGCTGAGGTGGACCATCCGGGCGGCCGGGTTGGTCAGCTTGAGGTAGGCGCCCATGAGTTCGGCGGTGGCCATGCCGCGCGGCGCGACGCTGCGGCCCTGGCTCAG
Organism: Kitasatospora sp. NPDC093558; assembly: GCF_040683475.1. Lineage (NCBI taxonomy): Bacteria > Bacillati > Actinomycetota > Actinomycetes > Kitasatosporales > Streptomycetaceae > Kitasatospora > Kitasatospora sp. NPDC093558. Next base: position 7,630 of record NZ_JBFBDY010000008.1, read on the forward strand.
GATGGCCTTGCTGGCGCGGGTGAACAGCGCGTTCGCACTGTCCGCGGTGGTGACGAACACGATTCCTCCGGTGAGACGGCGGGGCGGATCGTTCAGGCGCCCACGGGCTGCGGGGAGTTGGCGGTGAGGTGGGCGAGCTGGCGGGAGATGCCCTGGAGGAGCGCGGTGCGGGGCGCCCAGCCCAGGAGGTCGGCCGCCCGGGAGTGGTCGGCGAGGGTGGCCTCGACGTCGCCGGCCTGGGCGGGCAGCTGGTTGACCGGCACCGCGTGGCCGGTCAGCTCCTCGACGGCGGCCAGCACCTCCAGCACGCTGGTGCTGACCCCGGCGCCGATGTTGAGCACCGCCATGGTGACGGGCGCGGTCGCGGCGGCGGTGGCGGCCCGGACCACGTCACCGACGTAGGTGAAGTCGCGACGCTGGCCGCCGTCCCCGTAGAGGTCCAACGCGGGGCCGCCGAGCGCCGCCGTGAGCGCTCGGCCGATCAACATGTCGTCGCGCTGGCGAGGCCCGTAGACGGTGAACAGCCGAAGCGCCACCGCCGCGACCGTGGAGGTGGCCTTGCCCGCGTGGGCCAGGCACAGCTGTTCGCCTGCGAGCTTGCTGACCGCGTACGGGGACTCGGGGTTGGGCGTGATCTCCTCGCCGGTGGCGCCGCCGTTGGTGGTCCCGTAGACGCTGGACGAGGAGGCGTAGACCAGGCGGGGAACGCGGACGTCCTCGCAGGCGGCCAGCACGCGTTCGGTCGCGAAGACGTTGCAGGCGGTGTACTCGGCGAACCGCTCGCCCCAAGAACCCCGCACGCCTGGCAGAGCGGCGAAGTGGAAGACCGCTTCGGCCTGCAGAAACAGGGCCTGGAGCGGGCAGGTCCTCAAGTCGGCGGCGACGAAGGTGAAGCCGGGGTGATCGAGGGCCCCCGCGAGCCTGGCTGCCGCCCCCGGGTCGGTGCGCGGGTCACGGCGGTCCACCCCGACGACGGTGGTGCCGGCCGCGAGGAGGGCGTCGACCAGGTGCGAGCCGATGAAGCCTGCGGCCCCGGTGACGACCGCCCGGGACAGGGCGCCTCCGGGCGTTGTGTTGTGCTGCATTGAAGTCCCCCAATGGTCTTGCCGGTTGGTGTCTGGATGGGCGGGCCGCTGTGGGCCGGACGGTCAGGCCGTGTGCGGCGTGGGCGGCTGAACGCCGTCGAGCGCCGTGGTGTGGCTGTGGCTCGATGCGGCGAGCTGGTGCTGGACGACCGTGCCGAGCAGGGCGAGGCACAGGACGTGGCCGAGGACCCACAGGGCGGTGAAGATAACCGAGCCGATCGGGTCACGATCGGTGCTGCGGCAGCGCCCGCCAGGCGTCCTGCGCAGAACGCGGATCATCGTCTTCTCCTCCGGACTACGCGCGGCGTTGGAGGCCGCAGTGGTCGAGTGCAATCGAGCTACCGAATGCGCGAAGCCCTTGGGTGGTCGCGCTGCCCCACGACCGGACGGGCGGTGGCGTTCGCGAGGTGGCGGCCGGGGCGTGTCGAAACACTCACGCACTGCAACCCCGGCCGGGAAGGGGCAGTGATGGTCAGTCAGGTCAGGTGCCAGTCAGAATGGTCAGAATCGCGCGAGGGCGGAGGTCAGCGCCTGTGGCTGCTGTACGTTGGCGAAGAACTGTCGGCCGCATCGGACTTCGAGGTCACCTGTGGACGAAGGCTCTCTGCTCGGCGACTGCCTCAAGCAACTGGACTGGTCGCCCGACAAGCTGGCACGCGAGATCAACCGCGTGCGCCCGAACAGCATCAGCCCGAAGGCCCCCTACGGCTGGCTCAAGGGCTCCACGCCGCGCGGTGATCTTCCCCAGATCGTCGCCTCGGTCCTCTCCCACCACCTGAAGGAGACGATCACGGTCGCGGCCCTGTGGCCGGCGAAGGCAACCCTGGTCGGCTCTGACGGCTGGCTGCGGCAGCCGTGGTCGCAGGAGGGCACGTGGGCGGGGCTCGGGTCCTTCACGGCCGGTCCCCTGCGTTCCGGCCTCGGCGTGCTTCGGCCCTTGTCCGGCCAGGGCCTCATCGGCGCGGCCGTCGAGTGGCTGACCACAGAGGACGAGCCTGTCATCGGGCGGCCGAGCGGGGAAACGATCAGCCTGCAAGTCATCGACGTCCTCGTTGATCGTGTCGCCCAGCTCCGCCGGATCGACGACGTCCAGGGCGGCCCGCTCGTACTGGACTGGATCACCCAAGACCTGAACTGGGCCGCCCACTTGGCCCGCAACGGCTCCTACGATCCGGCCATAGGGCAGTGTCTCCACAGCGTGCTCGCCGAGCTCGCGCAGCTGGCCGGCTGGCTGGCGTGCGACCTCGGGCGCAACGCCCTCGGACAGCGCTACCTCCTGTTCGGCCTCCGTGCCGCGCACACAGCCAACAACCGCGCGCTCGGCGCGAACATCGTCTCCTGCCTCAGCTACCAGGCGGCCTGGGGCGACACGCACGACGAGGCCCTTCGCCTGATCAAGATTGCCCGGCAGGGAATCGGCGGAACACCCGGCGGCGCGGTCCACGCGCTCCTCGCCACCCGGCAAGCCCGCGCCCACGCCCAGCTGGGCCAACTGGACGACTGCGCCAGGGCCATCGACGAGGCAGCCGCCGCCCTGGCCGAGTCCGCAGCGGACGACACCACGCCTGCTTGGGCCTACTGGGTGACACCGGCGGTTCTGGCCGCCGATGCCGGCCGGGCGTGGCTCGAACTCGGCCGCCCGGAAGTCGCCGAACGGCACCTCCTCCACGGCCTGCACCTCTTCGGCGACGAGCAGCCCCGGAACCGGCTCCTGCACACGATGTCCTTGGCGAAGGCCCGGCTGCGGCAGCGCGATCTCGACGGCGCCGCCGACGCCACCCACCAGGCCCTCGACCTCCGCTCGTACCTCGAATCCGGCAGGGCCAGACAGCGGATGACCGGCCTGCGTGACGAGTTCAAGCAGTCCGACAGTCCGCTGGCGCACGACGTCACCGAGCAGATCAGCGCCGTCCTGGCCGCATAACCTGTACTCCCCCACGCACCCGAGGTAGCGCATGTACGTCCGCACACAGGTCCCGCTGGCTCCCCTCACCACCCTCGGCATCGGCGGAAACGCCGAGACCCTCGCCGAGTTGACCGACCCGGCCGAGTACCCCGAGGTGGTCGCTCTGGCCGACCGAGAGGGCACGAGGCCCCTGGTTCTCGGCGGCGGCAGCAACATCCTCGTCGCCGATGCCGGGTGCAGCGCGCCCGTCATCCGAATGGCTACCCAGGGCGTGGAGTTCGAGCAAGGTGAGGACGGCGAGACGGTCACCGTCACCGTCCAGGCCGGGCACGTCCTCCAGGATCTCGTCGAACGGACCGTCGACAACGGTCTGACCGGGATGGAGACGCTGATCGGCATCCCCGGCACCGTTGGCGCCACCCCGGTCCAGAACGTCGGTGCGTACGGGCAGGAAGTCGTGGACACCCTTGTACGTGTCACCGCCTGGGACTGGGTCACGGGTCGCGAGGTCGTGCTGTCGGCCGAGGACTGCCGGCTCGGACACCGCACCAGCATCTTCAAGCACTCCACCCGCTGGACGCTCCTGACCGTGACCTTCCGGCTCCGGCCCTCGAAGCTGAGCACCCCGATCACGTACGGGCTGGTCGCCAAGGCGCTCGATGTCCCCAAGGGCACTCCAGTCCCCCTGGCCGATGCGGCAGCCGCGGTGCTGGCGGTGCGACGCAGCAAGGGCATGGTCCTCGACCCCGGAGATGCCGACAACCGAAACGTCGGAAGCGTCTTCCTCAGCCCGGTCGTCGACCACCGGCAGGCCGAGAAGCTCCGGGCCGAACAAGCGCCGGTGAACGACTTCCCGGACGGCCTGACCAGGGTCAGCGCCAGCTGGCTGATCAAGGCCGCCGGCTTCGCCCTCGGCCAGACCATCACGCCAGGCATCCGGATGTCCGGGAAGCACTTCACCCTCGTCGCCGAAGGCCAAGCCACCTCCAGCGCCTTCGCCGCGGCGGCTCGGACCGTCGCTGATGCCGTACAGGAGGCCACCGGAATCCAGCTGACCCCCGAACCCGACCTCTTCGGCGACGAGCCGGACTACCTCCGGCTCAAGCAGAAAGCACTCGCCTCGGTGCCCCTCTGACCGGGCAGGCACTCTGCCCTGCGGCAGGGTGCCCACTACCCGATGGTGGCGAGTCCCCCAAGGTTCATTCCGGCGGTCTTGGCGGCGCGCAGGGCAGTCCTGGCGTGGGCGGCTCCGCTGCGGGTGGCGGCCTCGCCTCCGCCGACGCCGAGCGTTCGCGCACCGAGGCCCGCACAGGCGCGGCAGATGCCAGGCTGGGGCACCGGGTCGTGGCACTTGGCGCACTCGGAGTACCGGGCCGCTGCGGGCCGTACAGCGGGCTGGACGGGCGGCATCTTGTGCTCCAGGCGGTAGCGGAGCACCGCGACCGCCGAGTGCACCGGGGTGGGCAGGCCCGGCAGCAGGGCCTGGGCAAGGTCGGCAGGGGTGCTGCCGCGTTCCAGCCACTCCACGACGAGGGGCGCGAGTTCCTCGGCTTCGGCCTGACCGAGCCGCAGGCGTGGCTCGGGGCGGATCACCCGGAACAGCGTGGCGACTGCCTCGCGGACCTGCTCGTCCGGCACCGCCACGGGCTGTTCGTCGGCCTCGTCCTCGTGGTCTTCCTCCCGCCCTCCCGTGCTCGCCTGCGGCTCGTCGGCGAGGACCGGCTCGTCGGGCTGCCGGGCAGGGAGGGAGGTTCCTTTGTGCCGGTCCTTTGGAAGGGCGTCAGTACCGCCGGTGGTCGCTTCACCGGAGACCGGACGGGTGGCACTCGGCAGCACAGTGAGCTGCGGGGTGTCGTAGACGTGGGTCTCGGTGATGATCGTGCCGTTCGGCATGCGGATCTTCTCGACCCGGTAGAAGCCGGCCTCGGCCAGTTCCTTCAGGGCCTTGCGGATCGCGCTGCGGCCCTGGGGGCTGGTGTCGGCCATGTGCCGGCCGTCCTCGCGCCAGCCGTCAGGGCGGGAGAGGAGGTCAGCGAGGAGGCCGCGGGCGGTGTAGGAGAGCTGCCGGTACTGCAGCATGGCGTTGGGCAGCACGGTGAAGTTGCGCGCGTGGGCGCTACGATGGACACGCATTCGGAGTGACAGCTCCTGGGTGCCGGACCCCGGGGTGTGACAGCACCGCCGGGGTCGCCTATTTTCGGTTGGACCACGGAACGTAGCACACACCCGCCTCGAAGATCGACGCGATCGTGAGCGACCACGATCACATCCTGCAGCCTTTACGGGCAGGCCAGTTGGCGATTCGCCCCGGACCTGCTCGGGCGAGTCGCGAGCTGGGTACTCGTGCCAGCCATTCTGCGGTTATTTCCGCCCGCGGGGAGACCGCCGCCGAACGCTGGCGGTCTCCCCGAGTTGTTCAGGTCAGGTTCCAGACTGCTCCGGCGAGGAGGCCGTCGAAGCCCAACCCGGTCATGGCGTCGTCGAAGTTGTCCCACTCACGTTCGGGGACGGTGAAGTGCTCGTCGAAGTCGGTGGGGGTGAGGTCGGGCTCGTGCCATTCGGCGGTGCAGCGGCAGCGGACGAAGACCTGGGCACGCACGTTCAGGAGGAGCCAGTCGCGGGTGGCGTCGCACTTCGGGCAGGTGATGGTGATGCCGCGCGGGTCGAGCGCGCCGGGGTGAGGGACGGCGCGGATCACGGGACGGTCGGAGGTCGAGTCGGTGTCGGTGGGATCGGGCACGGGCGCCTCCAGGGGTTCTGGCCGGTGGGAACCGACACAAGACGACCCTGTGCGGAAATGTTCCCAACTAGCCAGAACTACATCGAATCGACATCAACTGCCCTGACTTCCCTACCCGCCAACGAGGTTGGCTGCGGTGGTGTCGACCTGGGAGACCGCGAGCCGGACGAGGCGAAGGGTTACGTCGAGCTCAGCGGGGCGGTGGAAGCCGCTGGCGTGGAGGGTGAAGGAGATCTGGTTCAGGTTGTTGCCGACCCGGGCCAGTTGGGCGCGGGAGTTGGCCAGTTCGTCGACTGCGCGGTCGAGTCGGTCTTGAGGATCGCCCGCGCTGAGGCCGCGGGCGTCGTTCAGACTGCTGGTCGCGCAGAAACGCGAGACGGTCTGGGTGCGGCTGGCGGCGGCGCGGCGGATCTCTTCGTACTCGGCGGCGTTGTATCGGACGGTCACGCGGTGCGGGCGCTGCTGCGGGTCGCGGTGGCGGCGGCGTGGCTGGCGCGCGGGAGTACTTGAAGCGAGGTTCTCAGGGCTGTCGCGGTTCTCCTCAGCCTCGGTCGGCGCCCCCTGGTGCCGGGTGGCCGGTGACGAGTCGAGCGCCCCCGCTCGACTCGCCGCCGGCTCCCCTTCGCCGATGGGCGAGGGGGTTGCGTGGGACTGCCCGTGGGGCGGTCCCACGCGATAGCTTGCTGCGCCAGGGGCGGTCGGTTCGGACGCGCGACGCTGATCAGCGCTGAGAGTAGGCGAGTTGAGGAGCGCCTTCAGGTCGTTGGTGGAGCTGTCGGCGTGCTCGGGGTCGTGCTGGTGGTTTGCCAGAGGGGACTCCTGGGACGGACCGGGACGGCGGGCGGGACCGGACCGGACGGGGACGGGCTGCGGGGAGGGGCCCGGGTGCCTCGCGGGACGGGGACGGGCGAGGCACCCGGGGTGAGCGGAGGTGCGCGGATCAGTTGCCGGTGGCGGGTCCGTCGTCGTCCGGTTGGTCCGGACGGACCATCTTCATGACCGTGGTGAGGCGTTCGTCGGACAGTGTGAGGCCCTGGGCGCGGACCGCGTCCCGGACGACGGATCGGCTCAGCCGCCCAGTGCCGGTCCACGTCCGGACGGCGATGTCGGCCAGTTCGTCCAGGGACGCGCCCGGCGGACGGCCGGCGGGCCTGGAGGCCGGGGACCGCTCAGGCATTCCGCTCGGCCCCTGGCCTGCGGCTTCGCCATCGGCAGTGTCGTCGGTCCGAACCTGCTCCGCCTGGTCCGGTTCCGTCCACGGGCGGTCCGCATCACCGGACGGACGGCCCGAGCGGAACTGTTCGTCCGGGGCCGGTGCAAGGCGGCTGTCCTCGTCCGGTCCGTTCGCGGACGGCGTCGGCACGGCGGTTCCGTCCGCCGTCCGGTCCAGTCCGGTTTGCCGGACCGCCGCGGTCTGGTCCGGTCCGGCGGACCGTTCGTCTTCCGGGGACCGTCCGCTGCCGGGAACGGGGACGGAGGTTGCGATGGGGACCGGCGCTTCGCCGTCCGGTGAGGCGGCCGACCGGGTGTGGCGGGTGGTGTGGATACCGAGGTGGACGGCTCCGGCGAGGGCGAGCGGGGAGATGGCGGACAGGACGCAGACGGAGGTGTCGCTCAGGTGCAGGTGCCCGGTTGTGGTGAGGGTCTGCTGGTTGAGGCGGACGGCGTGGAGGGTGTTGGCCCAGATGCTGGCGGCGGTGGAGGCGCCGAACAGCTGCCAGACGTAGGCGCGGGCGGTGAGCGGGGCGGCGCGCAGGAGTAGCAGGGCGCGGACGCTGTAGGCGACGAACCCGTCGATGATGAGCGGGAACAGGTAGGTGAGCTCGTCGCGGATATGGATGGCGAGGGCCATCTGGCGCAGGGCGTCGTAGGAGAGGGCAAAGCCGGTGGCGGCGAGTAGACCGATGGCGGCGTAGTCCCAGACGGTCACACGGCGGGAGTGAGCGGCACGGCGTGTTGGGGCGTGGGGCATGCGGGTGGCGGTTCTCCTCGGGGTGGTCGGGGTGTTGGTGGCGGCAGGCCGTCGCATCCGTCTTGGCCGTCCACGGCCTTGCCTCACTTGGCCTGTTGCCTCACCGGTCCGTCCCACCGCCGTCCTGGTGGCGTACTCGGTGCCAGGGCGGCAGAAGGGCGCGGGACGACGGTGCGACGAACGGTGGGCTGTGCCGTCCACGTGACGGCGTACGGGGCATGGGCTGCGACGGCGGGGACGGCGGCTACCGCTTCCGGCGGGTGGGATCAGGCAACGTTCGCAGGCGTGCGGGGCGGGAGTGGGTGGACCTTGGGGCAGTAGCGGCGCCAGGAGTCGGCGAACTTGTTGAAGGTGTAGCCCTTGCGCTGGGTGCCATCGGGCAGACGGATGTTGGCCGAGGAGATCTGGTAGTCCTTCAGCAACTCGGAGAGCGGACGGGCCGTGAGCCCGCCGCGTCCGTGCTCGCCCCAGGGCGCCTCGGGATCGTCGTTCAGCGCGGCGAGGATCGCGGTGGTGGACAGACTGTCCGGGTCGCCGTGCGCGAAGAAGATCCGGCGGATGTCGGCGAGGATCCGCGCTCCGCCGCAGCCGTCCTCCTCGATCTCCTCCTCGGCGGCGACCATGCGTACGCACGCCTGCCGGGCCCGGCGTGGCCAGGAGCCGCCGGCGAGGTCGGCGACCGCGACCAGGGGTTCCCAGGTGTCGGCGGCCCGGTCCTCGACCGGCATCTCCGGTTCGAGGGCCTGGGCCTGTTCGTGGACCTGGGAGGCCCAGAGGGAGAGCTTGGCGCGGGTCTCCCGCAGCAGGACACCGTCGCGGCGGTCCCGCAGCGGCGCGACGATCTCGCCGTCTGCACGGCGGCGCATGCGGATCACGATCGACCGGTCCATGATCGTGTCGGGCAGGTCGCCGATCCCGGCCAGGGCGGCCATGGCGAACGTCTCGAACTCGCGGGCCTGGTGGTCGGTGCCGACCGCCCGGGTGACCGGGCGATTGCGCTGGTGCCCGGCGTTCAGCAGACCTCGCAGGTCCTCGTACTTCTCGGCGGTCCTGGGGTTGCCGAAGATGGTGTCGACCTCGTCGACCAGCAGGGTCCGGGGCCGCTCGCTGATCGTGCGGTAGACCGCCGCCGCACTGGTGTTGACCGTGATCAGCGGGTCGTGGACGGTTTCGACCAGGACGTCCAGCAAGCGGGACTTGCCGCACCGCCGGGCCGGAGCGACGATCGCCAGACGCGGGGCGTGGAGCCATACCGTCTGCAGGTGCGTCGCGGCGGCCCACAGCGTCACCGCGTCGAGCGCCTCCGCCGAAGGCAGGATCGCGTACCGGGAGACATGGGCGTGCAGCTCCGCCATCAGCGCGGCACCCGGCGACTCCGGCACGTCCGGAACCGCGACGGTATCCGGCAGGTCGTTGGCCGCGCTTTCAGCGGGTGCGGGCTCTCCACAGACTGTGGGCGCCGGGAGCGGCTGGTGAGTCACGTGGACGTCGGGGCGGCCCGGCTTGGCGACCGCCGGCCACGAGGTCGCCACGGCAGGAAGGTTGGACAGGTGGGACTTGGAGGTGATGAGGGACTCCAGGCTGCGGTGCAACGGCGAACCGGTCGCACCGCTCGGGGGATAGGAGGGCGAGGAGGGGACTGCCGGCTTCCTCGGGCGAGTGAGACGGGGCGGGATCAGGCCGCCTGGTCGGCGCTCTGGCCGTCGAGCCAGGCTTCCACCTCCACCCAGCGGTACCGCAGGTGCCGGCCGACCTTGATCGCCACAGGGCCCTGGCGACGGTGTCGCCAGGCGTACACGGTCTGCAGCGGGACGCCGAGGTACGCGGCGAGCTCCTCTGCGCTGGCCAGCGGACGACGATCGAAGGCGGCACGGGAAGTCTTCGGCAAAGAGGTCTCCGGAGAGTAGGGGACGGGGAATTCCGGTAGATCGGCAAGGCCCGTAATGGGCCAGGCGCGTCTGCGTGGGGAGGAGTCTGCACGCGACACGGAGAAAAACCTAAAAGGACTCCGAGTCGTCTGCCGGACACCTCGGGCGAGGGCTGAGCCTTGCCCGGGGAACGGCGTGCGGGGAATTCTCCACGTATCCCGGCTCGCAACCTAAAAAGGCTCCGAACTGGCTCTCTGGCTACCCGGTCGGTGAGCGCTGCGCCGGGCAAAGCGGCACACGGAGGGATCGTCGCGAGCCCCTCTCGCAGGCGAGCGGCCTTGCTTTTGCAAGGGGTTCGGCCCGCCCCCCGACGTGAGGTCGACCACCTGGGACGATCCGTCACTATCGGGACGATCGGATACGGATGAATCCCTTTGGGGCTCCATGCTTGACAAAAGGCCGCCGGGCGATCAATATCCAACACCCGCCCGAGAACGGGCTCCGTGCGCGTTTCTTCTCAGCGGCTCACTCGGCAAGCAGATCGTCCTGCCGCGACTTTCCCACCTCACCGCCGGCCGAAGGCCGCGCCTCCCTATGTCCCCGACCAGAGGAGCCGAATGGCGACCGTTTACGACACCTGGCACAAGACCCACCCGCGCCCCACCGACAAGCCCTGCGGCGAGCACAAGGGCAAGTACCCCACCGCCGACCACGGCAAGGGCAAGCGCTGGCAGGTCCGCTACCGAGACCCCAGCGGCGAGCAGCGCAAGCTCAACTTCGCCCGGCGGGCCGATGCCGATGCGGAGGCTTCCCGCCTCGACAACGACCTCAAGCGCGGCGCCTACATCGACCCCGCCCTCGGCAAGGAGACGTTCCGCGAAGTCGGCGAGCGGTGGCGCGCGAGCGCCGTCCACGGGTCGAGCACCGTCGAGCGCGTCGACCGGGCGCTTCGCCTGCACATCTACCCGATCCTCGGCGACGGGGCCATCGCGGGCGTCAAGACCTCGGACATCCAGGCGTGGGTCAAGGACCGCTCGAAGGTGCTGGCGCCGTCGACCCTGCGGGTGCACTACAGCTACGTGACCGCGATCTTTCGCGTCGCGGAGTTGGACCGCCAGATCCCGTTCAACCCGACGAAGGGGGTGAAGCTGCCGCCTCCGCCGCGCAAGGAGATCGTCCCGCTCGCCGTCGAGGTCGTGGCGGCCCTGGTCGATGCCGCTCCCGGCTGGTACCGGGTGCTACTGCTCCTGGCGGCGGCCTCGGGGCTGCGGCAGGGCGAGCTGTTCGGGCTTGAGCTGGCGCACATCGACTTCAAGCGCGGCACGGTCCAGGTGAAGCAGCAGGTGGTCGGCCCCGATCGGGGTGAGCCCTACCTCGCTCCGCCCAAGACCCACGAGAGCTACCGGACGGTCCCGGTGGCCAAGCCTGCGATGGACGCGCTGGCGGCGCATCTGGAGAAGTACCCGGCCCGCCGGGTCGACATCGAGGACCGCACCGACCCGCGCCCCGCCAAGTGGAAGCGCCGGAAGGCGCTGCTCGTCTTCACCAACGAGCGCGGTGAGGCGATCCGTCGCGCAGCCTGGGCGGCAGTCTGGGAGAACCTTGTGCGAGTTGCCGACAAGGCCCTCCGGAAGCAGCACGAGGGCGCGCTCAAGAGCTGGGAGCGCCGAGGCCGGCCGGATGGCGCGGAGCCGACGCTTCGCCAGGTGCCGGACGACGCGACGATGCACGACCTCCGGCACTTCTACGCCTCGGTGCTGATCAAGCACCGCGAGAGCGTCAAGACGGTGCAGAAGCGGCTCGGCCACGCCAAGCCGTCGATCACGCTCAACACCTACACGCACCTGTGGCCGGACGAGGAGGACACAACGAGGGCGGCGATCGAGGCTGTATTCGACGCTGTGCCTTCGATGTGTTCGCAGGCTGCGAAGACCTCGGGGCAGGCGAGCTGAGGCGAGGCTCTCTGGAGGTCGAGTAGGTGATCAGACGTGTTTGATACCGCCTTTGGCTGACAGTCTCCAGGCCGCAACTTTGGATCCACCAGCGGCGGACGGTGTATCCCTGCAGGTCCGACGCCTGAGCAGCTGGGACCGGCCACCCGTCAGTTTCGGCCGAGGAGATGCTGGGCGGCGCAGATCACCCAGCTGTGCCGCCTGAGCGTACCCCCAGCCGCCGCTCCCAGAGGGCGGACAGTCGAGGCCGCAGTAGTACCACACCCTGCTGGGTTCCCACGGCGAGATCCAGGGTTGGGCTACCGGGCAGCGCGGTCAGAGAAGTCACGAACGCGGGAGCAGGTGTGGCCCACACCTGCTCCCCACTGGGAAGGTGGCAGAGGGTGACCCCATGCTCGTCGCTGACGGCAACGATGGCTTCCCCGTTGGGCGATGACCCGGTCCAGAGTAGGCGGCGAGCCCGGACCGCAAGGGTACGGTGGTGGGCGTCGGGGGTTGCGGAGTCCCAGACGGTCACTGGAAGGACGGTGGAGTCATCAGTCTCGGCAGCGTCCATGTAGAGAAGGACAGGGCCGCCTCTGGGGGTATCGGCCCATCGTAGGAAGTGGCTGTGGCCATCGGCGAGGTCCCGAAACGGGTTCAGTCTTTGCTCGCCGCGATCCGAGGAGGGCAGGTGGATCACGCGCGTCCGCCCTGTATCCAAGTCGAGCACCGATGCCTTTCCGTCGCGGCAGGCCATGGCAACATAACGGGTTCCCTCTGCGGCGTGATGGGGTGCCAGAGCCGTGAGTTGCGCGGGGAGCTCAAGGGGGGTGTGTAGCAGGGGCTGCCCCGTGGTGGCGTCCCAAAGGAAGCCCTGGCTAGGGCCGTCTTTGCCCGGCAAGTCATGAGTAGCGAAGTGCTTGGAGATCGTAAAGTCCCCACGGACAGCTGCCTGGCGCACCCCAACCAGAAGGACTGCATGCCCGGTGCTCGCCGTGAAGGCAGTGGAGTAGACCATGTCCTCATCTGGGTCGACCGACCACCAGCTCTGCGTGGTCTCGGTCTGGGCATTGAACGACGCGACCGCATGAAGCCTGCCGCTCAGTGGGCAGTAACCGACAACGCGAGCATGCGGATGGAGGGCCGAAGCCGGCAGCAGGTGGCAGTCCACTCCCCAAGGAACCATGGTGAGGCCGCTCAGCTCCGCACGGTCCACTGTCTCGGAGGTCGTGATCCGGTGCCAAATGAAATTCGCTCTTGTCAGTGACTCCGTGGCGGTGTCGACGATCTCCTCGGATTTGATCAGAAGGTTCACCGTGCCATCGGAATCCTCCGCCCAACTCTCCAGCGTATGGTGGACGCCTGGCAGTTCACGCGCGGTCAGCTTCCCGTGTTCGCTTCCAGTGCGGTCCAGCGTGGTGGTGTCCAGGAGGCGGAGGCCACCCCAGGAACTGGCGACTACGACGTGCGGACGCTCTCTCCACCCGTAGATCGCCTGCGTATGAGCCCTGGCGAATGTGGAGTACTCCTCGCTCTCCGACGATTCCTGATCCGAACGCCAGATGTCCTCGGTGTATGTCCAGTGCCATAGCCGAGCCGTCCCGTCATTGCCCACGGTGAGGACATCCGCGCCCTCCGAATCGGCGGAGCCCAGAAGGTGGACGGTACTTACTGCCCCCTCATGCCCGACCATCGGGGCACTGACGGGCGCGCCAGTGCCGCAGTCCAGAATCTGGATTCCTCCGACGAGCTCACCGACGACAGCGAAGACACGTCCGCGCAACGAAGTCGAGAATGGTACGAAGAACTCTGTACTACCCGTCGGCTTGACGGTGTCCGAACGTCCTGTGATTGTCGACTGGATCTGGATGGCCCCCCAACGGGCGGCCGTGACGTAGAGGCTGTCCGACCCGCCCAGCGATACGAACCCACCTCGGGGCCAGTCGTGAGGATCATGTTGTGAGACGGTGGCCTTCCCAGAGCCGCAGTCGAGCAGGAACAGCCGCCGGGGCTGCTCGCGCGAGTAGTCGCCCTCCCAGACCACGACAGTTGCGGTGCCTTCCCTCTGGAGCATTTCGCCGAGCAGCATTGGCTTGTCCAACCCCTCCATGAGCGCGGAGCACGTGCCATCTAGCGTCCAGCGGGTGATCGTTCCTCGGACTCCGTCGCACACAATCAAAGCTGGTTCGCCGAGGCCGAGGTGGACCAGCCGGGCGGTTACCCCGCGCTCGACGGCAAGATTCGTCGACGCGACACATTCCACCTCGAACACCGGTACCGCCAGCGGATCGTGGACAACGACCCGCCGTTCGTCTCTGCACACCACCACTGGGGTGCCATCCGTCAGCTTTCCCGTATCGAGAATCGCCTGGTATCTCGTACGTGGCAGATGCCGGACGAGTGTGTGGTCCGCCAAGTCCCAGACGCGAAGATCCCCCGCATCGTCAAGCGTCACAGCCAGGGGCCTCCCCTGGTTGGTCTGTAGAAGGGCCACATCGACCACAGTGGCTGAATGGGGAAGGACCGTTGAGTTAGCCGGGTCGTCGAGGGCCCACAAATGGACGACCGAGGTACGGACCGACCTACCCATGGGTTGGTTTCGACGGAAAGCCAGTACCACTCTGTCACCACTCGGCAGCTTGGCATCCTGGACCAGCCAACTATTGTTGAACGACGTGGTGGAGTACGACACATCCTCGTGCCGGCCGACGATGCGGTGCGGTGTCACCGGGCGGGACTCGATCCGCACGCGCCGTACGGAGCTAGACAGGTCTTCCGCTCGCCGAGCAAGCTCGGGACTTCCGTGCGACTCCGCGACGAACGCCAATCGCGCGGCTTGGTCCGTCTGTTGGGACGTTGCGCCGTCCTTGATATCCACGAAGCGCTCCACGACCAGGGCCAGCTCCGGATTGCTCCTCATATGGCGCACCGCCCGCAGCAACCCTGCTGGCTCGGCGGCCAGGATGAACGATGGGTCCGCGACGAAGCGTTCGATCACGCCTGCTGCTGCCGCGTGCGTGGCCAGCTGACTGCGAACGTAAGGGTCGGCGCGGGACCAGGCATGATTTAGCGTCATATCTAGCAAGGTTTCGACGAAGCGCTCGGCGACGTCCCGCAGGTCCCAGTGCCGTAGCAAGCGCTGTCTCAGGTGGTCCGTCAACTCCTGGTGGTAGAGTCGAAAATGCTTGGTGCCGGCGATCTCGACGATCGAGAGGTAAGAGCCGTTCTCCTCCAGCAGCGTGTCGATGTCCGCCTCCCGCAACGGCAGTCCGGACAGTTGCCGGGCTGCCGGGAGCCAGACCTTGCGCGGCAGTCCGTGCCCTTCGCCGAACGCCAGAGCGGTCAGCAGCCAGGTGGATCCCTCGCGCCGATCGCTCGGCAGTCGCCGCAGGTACTCCTCGAACGCACCGCCTACGTCAGAGGGGAGGGACTCCGCCCAGCCCGGCACGCTGGTGTCCATCGGCTCGGCGCGGAGCAGCGCGCTCGCTGCCATGCGGGCCACCAGGAAGCAGTGGCCAGCCCGGTGGGCGACCTCCTCGGCGATCGCCCGGGCGCTGCCCGAATTTCCCTGGTATGGGGATCCCTGGTCGGCCAGGATGCGCTCCACGTACTCCACCGTGCTGGTGTCGGCTGCGTACTCCGGGCTGTCCAGGTCAACCACCGGCACCTGGTCGCCGATGTACGGGAGCAGTTCCCGCCGGGTGCCTACTACCAGCCGAACGCAGGGAACCGCGGCCAGAGGGCGTAGCAGCTGCCAGGCGATGTGCCGGGCCTCTCTCTTGTCGTCGGCCGGGCCGGCTTCGTCGAGGGAGTCGATCACGATCCGGAGCGGTCTACCGCGGTCGGCCAGCGCTTTAAGTAGTGCAGTCGGGTCAGAGGCGCGCAGGTCGGAGGCTGCGGCCAGGCGGCCGACCAGGTCATCCAGCACTTGGTGGCGGGCGTTGATCGACACATCCGAGTGTCCGTCCAGGACCACCCGCCCCAGCACCGCCGACTTCCCGGAACCAGGGGCCGCGGTGACGGCCAAGACGCCTTGAGCGCCCGTGCCGGCTAGGTGGCTGCGCAGGGCGGTGAGGGCGCGGCCCCGACCGGTGAAGTAGGAGCCTGAGTCGTAGACCTGCTCCACGCCCCGTCCTCGGGGCTCGAAATGCGAGCTGAGATCGGACGCCTCGTGGGACGGCGGTCCGTCCGGCAGGACCTCTGCGCTCGGGTCGAATCCGGGGTTGGCGAAGAACGGCGGTTGTTCGGCCTGGTCCGTCGAGGAGCACGCGGCGCGCTGTCGGTGCCCGTCCTCCACGAAGGCGCGGTTGACGCGGTCGGCGATTGTGGCGGGCGAGAGGAAACGCTGGGACGGACCGTCACCCCGCTTGCAGGCGGCCACCAGACGGGTGACGAACGCGCCGTCCATCGCGACGTCGCGGTGCCGAGCGGAGGCCAGCACCCACATGCCGGAGCCATAGGCGTCGGAACGCGGCCGGGCTGCGACGATGCCGTTGGCGACGGTCCCGATCTCGGCGGCGCCCACCTCGGCGTGGCACGCGTCGATGATGAAGAGGACATTGCGCACTGGCGATGCCGTCAAGGCCTCGGTGAGGTTGTCCAACGACAGCCACGAGCGGGCGTGCCCATCCCGGCTGTCGGTGCAGGCCAGACGGTACCGGCCCCCCGGCGTCGGCTCGTCGCCGTGCCCGGCGTAGTAGACGGTGATCACATCATCGGCGGTGAGCTCTGCCTCAAGGCACCACGAGGAGAGCGCGTCCTCGAAGTCCGCTGCGGTGGGGTCCTCGGAGCGCGCCTCCAGTACCCGGCTGTAACCCATCTCCGCCGAGGTGAGGAAGCGCACGATCCGGTCGACGTCCTCGTTCGCGTGTGGCAGTTCTGCGAGGCCCGGGTGCCGAGGGTAGTGGCGGGTGCCGGCGGCGATCAGGTAGCGCATCGGCCGTTCCCGTATCGGGCGTCCCCATCTGGCCCGACGAGTCCCGCGGCGATGGCCCGACCCGTCTCTACGGCGGTGAGGTAACGCGTGGCGTCGTGCATGTGAACGCCGTTGTGTACCGTCAGATCGGTGACGCGGGGGCCGAAGTGCGGGCGGAGCTCGCGGACAGCGGCGACGATGTCCGTGGCGTCCGCGATGTTGGTCCAGGAGCGGAGCGGCACGGGCCACTGCGCCCGCCGGTCCTTGGCTGCGGGCTGCAGCCGATCGAGGACGAGCGAGCCCATGCCCAGCGGCGAGCCGAGCGTGACTAGGGCGTGGACGTCCCAGCCAGCGTTGAACCGCTCGTCGCAGAGAGTCTCGTATGCGACGACCGAGCCGAGCGAGTGTGCGACGACTACGCGGGTTTGCGGTGTGATTCGAGCGGCCAACCGCTCCCGCGCGGTGCTCCGCACCGACAGATCGGTGAAGTAGCCAGTCAGCTGCTTCAGATCGCCGATGAGTGCCTGATCGAGGACGCCCCGCAGGTACCGCGCTCCTGTGAGGGCATTAAGTGCCGCCCGAACCGCCCGCAGGCGCAACGCCCGTGTGGCCGCCCACCCGGCAGCACCGCGCCCACCCGCCTCGTCGGGGCTGGGTACTCCGGGGTCGGTGCGGGCTGCTTCCGCCCACCAGGTCATGAGGAGCGCGAACTCCTCCTCGCTCTCGACGTCGGCGGCCTCGTAGTGGGGGTAGTGGCTGCTGCGGGTACCGCTGAGGCGGAACACGTCGCCGTAGAAGGCGACGCCTACGTCGTCATTGGCAGGCACCGGACCGCCGGCCAGCCGCACGCCTCCCAGCAACTCCGGCACCACATCCCGGGCCAGCGAGTCCTCGCTGAGGTACTGCTTACTGACACCGTGTACAAAGACAACCTCGGCCACTTGCCCCGTCCTCCCCTGGATGCGGCATCAGCCTAGCCATCTCGACGGGCAGACACGGTCAGCCAGACGAGGTCTCCCGCAGCGCGAATATTCGTCGGCGCCCGGGCCGACGTCCACGAAACTGGGGGGCGGTGATCGTCATCCATCGGTGGCGTCCCCTGGAGTGGTGTAGCAGGGATCTTGGTGCAACCCCTGGTCATGAAGCAGCCATCGCGCAACTCTCCGAGTAGGCATGCTCGTTGAAGTGAGAGGTGCGCGATGGCCTTGTCCCAGTCTGACCTACTCCGCCTCATGGAGTCACTGCGTACGGCGGACG
This sequence comes from Kitasatospora sp. NPDC093558, assembly GCF_040683475.1. Taxonomy (NCBI): domain Bacteria; kingdom Bacillati; phylum Actinomycetota; class Actinomycetes; order Kitasatosporales; family Streptomycetaceae; genus Kitasatospora; species Kitasatospora sp. NPDC093558. Next base: position 25,307 of record NZ_JBFBDY010000008.1, read on the forward strand.
GAATCGAGTTGATCAGAACTCTCGCCCAGCGGATCCTGCAGGAACTCATCGAGGCCGAGGCCACCGCCCGGATCGGTGCCGAGCCGGGCGAACACACCGAGGCCCGTACCGCCTGGCGCAACGGTCACCGGGACAAGACCCTCACCACACAGGCCGGCGGTCTGGAGCTGGCCATCCCCAAGGTCCGCACCGGCAGCTTCTTCCCCAGCCTGCTCGAGCGCCGGCGCCGCATCGACCAGGCGCTCTACGCGGTCATCATGGAGGCGTACGTGCTGGGCGTGTCCACCCGCTCGGTCGACGACCTGGTCAAGGCCCTCGGCGCGGACACCGGCATCTCCAAGAGCGAGGTCTCCCGCATCTGCCAGGATCTGGACCACCAGCTCACCGCCTTCCGGAACCGGCCCCTGGGCCACACCCGCTTCCCCTACGTCTACCTGGACGCGACCTACTGCAAGGCCCGGGTCAACCACCAGATCGCCTCCCGGGCCGTGGTCGTCGCCACCGGGATCACCGAGGACGGCGGCCGCGAAGTGCTGGGGCTGATGGTCGGAGACAGCGAGACCGAGGTGTTCTGGGCCGCGTTCCTGCGCTCCCTGCGCGAGCGCGGTCTTTCCGGGGTCCGCCTGGTCATCGCCGACCACCACACGGGCCTGGTCAAGGCGATCCGCAAGGTCATGCTCGGCGCCGGCTACCAGCGCTGTCGCGTTCACTTCCTGCGCAACGCCTTCGCGGTCATCCCGAAGGAGGCCGGCGAGATGGTCGCCGCGACCATCCGCACGATCTTCGCCCAGCCCGCCGAATCCGCGGTCCGGGCCCAGCTCGACAGCGTGGCCGACATGCTCGGCACGCAGTTCCCCAAGGTCAAGGCGATGCTGCTGGACGCCAAGGACGACCTGACCGCTTTCGCGTCCTTCCCGGAACGACATTGGAAGAAGATCCAGTCCACCAACCCGCTGGAGCGGATCAACCGCGAGATCAAGCGCCGGACCGACGTCGTCCAGGTCTTCCCCAACGACGACGCGCTGCTGCGGCTGGTCACCGCCGTGCTCTTCGAGATGCACGACGAGTGGATCGCCTTCCCGCGCCGCTACCTGCCCGAGGGCAGCATGGAGCAGATCTACCCCACCCACGATGAACTTCCGCCCACCACGTGACCGTTGGCATACGAGCGCTACACCACGTCAAGGGACACGACCCATCCATCCGGTAGCTGAGACCGGCAAGGTGCGGAGCGGGCTCCCGGGGTCGTGGGCTGGAGTCGATCGAAACGTTGACGATCGAGCCGGCGCGCGATGAGTCGGGCCGAGCTCAGTGGATTCGGCAAGGGCACAACGAGGGCAGCGGTGGAGTCCCTCTCCGCCGGAGTGCCCTCGATGTGCCCTTCCGGGCCGAAGAACCAGCGTTTCCGCAGGTCAGCGCGGCTGACTAGCGGTAGTTCACGAACTGGAGCGCGAAGTCGAGGTCCTTGCCCTTGAGGAGGGCCTGGACGGCCTGGAGGTCGTCGCGGCTCTTGGAGCTGACGCGCAGTTCGTCGCCCTGGACCTGGGCCTTGACGCCCTTGGGGCCCTCGTCACGGATGATCTTCGCGACCTTCTTGGCATCGTCGGTGGTGATGCCCTCCTTCACGTTCGCGAAGATCTTGTACTCCTTGCCGGACAGCTGCGGCTCGGCGGCGTCCAGGGCCTTGAGCGACAGCCCGCGCTTGACGAACTTCGTCTGCAGCACGTCGAGGATGGCCCGGACGCGCTCCTCGCCGTTGGCCTTCATCTCGATCTTCTCGCCGGAGCGGCTGATCTCGGCGCCGACGTTCTTGAAGTCGAAGCGGGTGGCGATCTCACGGGAGGTCTGGTTGATCGCGTTGTCGACCTCCTGCCACTCGACCTTCGAGACGATGTCGAAACTGGAGTCGGCCATGGGTGTTGGTCTCCTTGATGCTCTGGCTTCACTGGCACGGCACGCCCCATCGGGCGCCCGCCGCCCCAGCCTATCCAGCGGTGCCCCGCCGCCGCCCCCGACAGCCACGCCGAACGCCTTGATCATCGCGTGACCAATCGAGTGGCGAAGCACCCCCTGGCATCGGGTATCGTTTACGGAGTCGAACGGGGCAAGACCCCGGGAGACACCAATCCTGGCTGGTTGCCCGAGCGGCCAAAGGGAGCAGACTGTAAATCTGTCGCGCAAGCTACGCAGGTTCGAACCCTGCACCAGCCACCGGATAGAAAACAGGCCCTGATCTGCGGAAACGCAGATCAGGGCCTGTTTCGTTGCGTTCGAACGCCGGTCACGCCGGATGGTCGTTTTGCGTGGTTTGTCTCACCTCGTTTCGCTCGAATCTCAGTCCTGACCAGCGCATCCGGACCAGCTACGGACCAGGATCCGGGGCCGGCGGCGTCGGCCGGTTCCGGTTGAGCCGCTTCGAGATCAGCTCGTTCGCGTACTCGACGGTGCCGTGCAGGCACTTCGCGTAGACCCGGAGCATGACGGCGACGCTGTGCCCCGCCCGCCGGGCGACCTCCGTCGGGTCGACCCCGGAGTTCAGTCCGAGCGAGATCCCCGCGTGTCGGAGGTCGTACGGCCGCTTGCCGAGCTTCGTGGCGCAGTCGGCCGGCGAGAGCACCTCGGCGCGGGCCCGCTGCCAGACCACCCCGTAGCCGCTCTCCTGCACCATCCCGCCCCGGGACGTCCGGAACAGCCGCCCATCGGGCGCGGCGCCGAAGGCTGCGACGTGCTCCCGCAGGATCGCCACCAGCTCGGGCGGGATCGGGACGCGGCGGGTGGCCTTCTCGGCCCGGTGCTTCAGCCCGCGCTTGTCGTGCGACGTCCCGTCGTCCGTCCAGGACGAGCCGACCCGCGGCCGGGTCTCGTCCAGGACGACGTAGCCCCACCCCTCGACCGGGAGATGGCAGAGCGGGAGCGTGAGGTACACGGCCTCGGCCGGCCGCAGCCAGCCGTAGTAGAGGCAGGCGAAGAAGGCCCGGAGGTGGGCGCCGCGCTTCCCCTGGCGCCCGGCCGCCTCGATGAGCGCCGCGGCCTGGTCCTCGTTGACCACCACACCCGGGTCGACCTCCTCCTCGGCTTCCGGCGGCTGCCACTGGACGGTCGGGAGGGGGTTGGCAGTCAGGTAGCCCTCCTCCACGGCGTAGCCGAAGAGGTGGCCGAGGATGCGGCGCTTGCGCAGGATCACCGAGGGAGCGGCCTTCTTGCCGTCCAGCTTCACCGCGAGGGCGTTCAGCAGACGGCGCACCATCGGCGGCTCCTCGAAGGCGGAGACCGAGACGGACTGCTTCTGCACCCAGGCCAAGGCCTTGGCCCAGTCGGCCGGCGGCTCCTCCTCCCACGCGTTCACGTTGAAGGCCCAGCTGTAGAGCGCCCGGCGGACGACCCGCTTGTCCGGCATGCCGGCCTTCGACTTCACCAGCTCGAAGGTGACCGTGGCGAGGGCATCGGCCCACGTCGTACGGGTCTTGGCCGGCGCCCCCTCCCAGCGGGCCTCGACGTACTTCCGGCCGAGCTCGTACCAGCTGATCTGCTTCTCCTTGCGGAGCTCGGAGAGCGGGAGACCCCGGTCGACATCGAAAGGCTGCCCGTCGCGGAGGGCGGAGATCAGCTCGGACTTCCGGCCGTCCGCAGCGGTCTTGGTGAGGAAGGACTCGGAGAACTCCCGCCCGGCAACGGTCCATCGGACCATCCAGGGTGCCCGCCGGTCCGGGCGGTGGCGGTGGTCCCAGAACTTGACCTTGTACGAGGTGGGCATCAGGCGGCGACCTCGCAGCCGTCGAGCCACGCGTCCAGGTCGGCCCGGTCGACCCGGACCTGGCCGTTGGGGAGCTTGATGAGGCGCGGCGCCTTGCCTCGGGCTCGCATCCGGTAGAAGGCGGCACGGGACATACCGAGTTCGGTGAGTACGGCGGCGAGCTTGAGCAGTTCGCGCTTGGGCATGGCGAAGTCTCCTGCGGTGGGTGCGGAGGGTTACGTGCCCTCTCGCGGGCGGCGGCGGAGGGCGGAAGGCGTCAGGGATGTCAGGGGAACGCGCTGACCTGCCGGTACGGCCCCTGGTCGGGAGTCAGAGGTTGTCAGGTCTGTCAGGAGATCTCGGCTATCCCTGACAGACCTGACGGGCCCTGACTGCTCGTCCGGCGGCATTTCACCAGGTCAGGGCTTTGTCCTGACGTTCCTGACGGTTACGTGATCGGGTTCGTGTCCGCGGGGGCGCTCAGGATCGGGTGGACACGGTAGGTGACGGCCTGAGGCCGGCCGCGCTGGCCGCTGGCAGGGGACTGATCCGTGCGGAGCCAGCCGTGCTGTTCGAGGAGCGCGAGTGCGGGCTCGACGTCGGCGACCTTCTTGAACCGCCGGGACGACGCGACGGCGTCGTGGGCCTTGATGTGGGTGCGGTGGGTGCCGTCCTTCTTCGGCCGCTGGAGCCACTGGAGGAGGGCGTGGGCGTCCTCGGTGGCCGGGTCGGCGGCGATGAGGTCGAAGACCGCGAGGGTGTGGGCGGTGTAGTACTCGGCGATCTCGGCGGCCCGCTCGACGATGGCGGCCTCGACGGGCGCGCGCCAGTCGCCGGCGACGTGGTCGGCGAGGTGGAGGAGGACCGCGATGCGGGCGATGTGGCCGACGAGCTTGCCGGCCCAGTCCTTGATGTGGGCGAGCGGCTCGTCCGGGCGGAGCTGGACCTCGAACTTCTCCTGGAGCTTCTCGACCGCGAGGTCGGCGGCCTCGGTCATCCGCACGGTGACCGGCTCCTCCAGGGCGGTGAGGGCCCGCAGGAGCGCAGACAGCCGACCGTCGTAGGTGATGGCGACCGGCTCGGGGATGGGGGTGGTGCGGATCTTGCGGTAGCCGAGGTTGGAGGGCGGGAGCGAGTACAGGAAGCGGGCGAGCAGGCCGCGGTCGCGGGCACCGGGAGCGGCGCCGAGCTCCTGGAGGACGGCGGGCTGCGGGGTGACGCCGATGGTGAGCGCGGGCTTGTCGACGGTCGGCTGCTCGCGGGTGATCCGGTCGGCCTGGAGCCGCTCGCCCTTGTGGGCCTGGAGGAAGACGCCGAGGTTGGGCTTGCTGCTGTAGCGCCCCACGATGCTGTCGAACAGGTCGCCCTCGGGTGAGAGCGCGGCCAGGCAGCGGTGGACGCCGAGTTGGTGGGTGACGGTCTCCGGGGTGATGTCCCCGGAGAGGGTCAGCCGCGGGCTCGGCGGGACGACGATCTCGTCGGCCAGCATCCGGGCACCGGAGATCTCGGCCACCAGGTGGGCCCGGTCGAGGTCGGGGTTCTTGCGGGCCTTGGCCATGAGCGCTTCGACCTCGGCCAGCGCGGTCTCCTTGGCGGTCTCCGCCTCGATGATCCGGCTCTTGGCCTCGGCGCGGAGCTCGTCCTCGACCCGGTAGACCGCGCCGGTCATGAAGGCGAAGACGTCGGACTTGCGGCTGGCCGGAGGCATCGCGCAGACCAGGTAGAGGTTGGACTGCTCGCGCCAGCCGGGCCGGATCTCCACGTTCACCCGGCCGCCGGCGGCGGTCGACAGCGCGGCGAGGGCCATGGTGGCGGCCATGTCGGGCGGGGTCTGGGTGAACTCGGCGACGGCCTCGACGTAGGCGCCGACCCACCCCGGCAGGGCGCGGACGGGGAAGGTGGGCAGGGCGCCGTGGGAGCCGAGCGGCACGGGGTCGAGCCAGGTCTCGCCGGAGGCGAGGTCCGCGAGGGCGGCGAGCGCGGCGGTGCGGACGGCGTCGAGGTCGGCTTGGTCGTCGCCGGCCATGTGCGCGAGGCGGCTGGTGGCGGTGTTGATGCGGCGCCGTTCGGCGGCCACGCGCACGATCTCGGCGTAGTAGTCGCCGTTGGCGGCGGTAGGGGTGGCCTCGATGCAGGTGTGCAGGTAGCTCGGCCCGCCGACGCGGACCAGGTCGCCCTGGGCACGCAGGACACCGGCCAGCAGCACGGGGTCGACCGGCCGTTCGCCTCCGGCCATGCGGGTGATGGTGCGCCAGATCGTCTCGTGCGCGGGGCGGTAGAACGCGCTCGGGTCGCCGAGCTGGGCAGCGAGGGCCGGGATCTGGGCGGGGTCGAGCAGGGCGGCGCCGATGACGGCCTGCTCGGCGGCCTTCACCTCGGCAGGCTCGGGCCGGAACGGGATCACGTTCGGGGCGTACTCGGTCACCGCTCGTCCTCCGTGGGGACCTGGTGGTGGTCGAGCCAGGCGAACGCGGAGGTGGTCTGGGCGCGCTTGTAAACCTCGATGGCCGCGCCGGGGACGCTGCAGGGGCGGACTCGGGGGTCGATGAGGCTGGCGTACAGGCGAGAGCCGTGGTGCACGCACGCCTTGGCGGCGTCGCCCTGGCGGTCGAGTACGGTCACGGCGTCGCGCGGGCCCTCGCAGGGGCTGGCGTCGCCGAGGTGGGCGGCCTCGCAGCGAGGCTGCGGCGAGGTGGTGTTTCCGGGCATGCTGGAGTCCTGGTCTCTGTAAGGGGGCTGGAAGGCCCCGTACCAGCCGTCTCTCTGCCAAGGTCGGCGGCTGGTACGGGGTTTCGTGCGTCAGGCGGAGCATGGCCTCCCCTCAGCGACCACCCGACGGGTGGTCGCTGAGGGGAACTGCCGTACGGCGGACAGCCCAGATCAGGCGAATGAGGCGAGTCGGCAGGCGGTGTCGTGGTCGAGGTCGCCGGCGGCGACGGCCCGAACCAGGATCTCCGGGAGGGGCTTGTACCCCGGAGCGGCCTCGTCGCCCTGCGCGGGCAGGTCGTTCGTGCGTCCGGTCAGCAGCGCGTCGACCGCAGCGGCGACGCTGGTGGGGGTGACGACCAGACCGAAGGCCAACGGCTGCGGGTTGGCGAGGCGGTCGTCGTTGGTGCCGCGGGCCCAGAGCCAACCGATGGTCTGGTTCCACAGCAGGCCGAGGCCGTGCGGGTAGCCGGCGGCGCGGGCGCGGGCGGTGTCGAGGCGGATGAAGATCTCCGTCAGCATGACCTCGCCGTCGTCGGCGCAGTACTCGTTGAACGACTCGTCCGGGGCGGCGTTGTCGCCGAGTGCGGCGAGGACGGCCTCGAAGTACGGGTGGTGCGGGGTGAGGTAGGACACGGGGTTCCCTTCAGGAACGGCGGGTCCGGTCTGTCCGGCCCCCGAACCGCCCAGGGACGCCGCTGGGTGCGGCGGTGCTCTGGGCGGCACGGCCGGTCGGGCAGGCTGGTGGATCACGAAGGGCGGTAGGTGCGCGTTGACCTGCGGTTCCTACCGCCCGCACCGTGCCGACCGGTCAGTCGCTCTCGGGGCTGCAGAGGCAGTTCTCGGGGGCGGCGCCCTGGCCGATCTGGCACGCGCAGTAGATGAGTCCGAGCGGGGTTTCGACGGGCTCGCCGCCGGTGCAGTGGTCGCATTCGCCCGGCGCCCAGTCGGCGGCGTCGAACTCGTCGTAGTCGTCAAACATCGTGATGCCCTTTCACAGGGAAGCCCTGCGGGACGGCCGTCGTGGAGCCGCGTTGCCGGGCTGTCGGGGGGCGATCGGAGGAGGTAGGGCGGTAGGTAGGGGGCCGGTCGGGAGGGTGGTAGGCGTGCGCTGACCTGCGGTTCCTACCGCCCTACTGCGGCCCAAGAGGGGTGTCAGGAGGGAGCGGGGGGAGAGGGGTCAGGCGGCCTTCCGGACGACCGCCGGGACGGTGCCCGGAGCGGCCTCGGGGAGGGCATCCAGTAGCACCGCGAGGCGGTTGCGCTGGCGCCCGTTGAAGGTGAGCTTCTTGCCCTCGACCAGGGCCACCTCCAGGCCCTCCAGGTGGGCCCTCAGGTCGGGGATCTTCCAGCCGCCGAAGAGGCCCCTCGCCTGGCCCTCCTCCAAGAGGTGGGAGAGGTGGGCGGCGGTGCCCTGGTCGGACATCGCGGCGACGTACCGCACCAGGGCGTACAGGTCGGCGTCGGCGGGGGCGTCCTGGAGCTCGTCGTCCTGGTCGGCGGAGTCGTCCGGTTCGGCCTTGGTGGAGGCCTCTCCATGGTCCCCGGCCTTGGCCTTGGCAGCCTTCTCCTTCGCGGCCTGGTCGGCCTTTGCCAGTTCGGCGGCGGCTCTGGTGTTGCCGGCCACGACCGCCACGACCATCCATAGGACGAGGAAGACGGTGACGGCGGGCGGCGCGTACCGGGCGACGGGCCGAGCCAGGACGGGGGAGAAGAAGAGGCCGAGGGCCAGTGCTCCCCCGACCTGCTGGCGGGTGACCGAGACCTTCTCGGCGTGGGGCCGGACGGCCCGGATGATCAGTCTGTTGCCCAGGCCGAACGCGGTGACCGACACGCCTTCGAGGTAGCGGTGCAGCTTCATCACGCACCGACCAAGCCCTTGAGGACCGAGCCGATCACGGTGAGCGGCAGGGCCCAGATCCCGCCGGCGGCGGCGTAGACGGACGGCACGGTGGCGCCGAGGACGCTGTCCTTCCACGGGCCGGGCTTGGTGCCGAACAGGGCGAAGGTCAGGATCGCGGCGACCGCCCCGGCGCCGACGTTGCCGAACACCTGGCTCTGCGAGGTGAAGGCGTGGGTCAGGGCGTCGCCGACCGTGCCCGGTGCGCTGAACGCCTGCCCGGCGCCCGCCGCGAAGATGCCGAAGACGATCATGAGCCAGGCCGTGTGCTCGTCCTTGTGCTTCTTGGCGAGCTTGCCCTGCTTCTCGGCCTTGCGGCTGCCGAGGATGATCCACACGGCGATGGCCAGGCAGAGGCCGCCGGAGCCGAACGAGCCGAGCAACTGGGTGTCCATGGTGTCGATCTCCTGTGGTCAGTGGTGGCTGGTGGAGAGGAGGGTGATCAAGGGGGCCAGGCCGAGGGCGCCGACCAAGGCGGAGGCGAACGGCACCCGCACGAGGATCAAGATGGTGAGGCCGGGGAAGCCGCGGACCTCGGAGACCCGGACGTGGCCCCACCCGCGCATGCGCAGGTCGATGAGCCAGGCGCTGGCCGCGGCGAGCGCGGCGACGGTCAGGGGCATGTGGGCGGCCAGCTGAACGACGCCCATCTGGTAGCCGAGTACGGCGGAGGTGGTGGTGAGGATGCACCAGCGGCGGAACCGGCGGGCTCGCTCGGATTGGGGCTGTCGCCACAGCACGGAGGCCCGGCGCTTCTGGACGAGCTGCTCGGCGCGGTGGCGGTCCTCGCGCTCGTCGGGGGTTTCCCTCTGCTCCCGGAACTTCTCCTCGCGCTCCCTGCGGGCGCGTTCAGCCTGTTCCTCGGGCGTCTGGCTGATCAGCAGGCGCAGACTCTCGGCCACGGTTCGCAGGTCGTACCGTTCCTGGTCGGCGTCGGCGTCGGCGTCGGCGTCGGCGTCGGCCTGGTCCTGGTCGTCGTCCTCGACGGCCTGGTCCTCGACGTCGTCGTCGGTGTCGGTCGGCTCGGTCTTGCGGGGGTCGAGGGGCTCGGGCTCGGCGTCGGGCACGCCGATGGTGGGCGGGAAGGTCGGCGGCGGGGGGATGGTCATCGGTTCTCCTCCCGACGGAGAAGCCACACGGCGACGCCGGCGCCGACCGCGAGGATCGGGTAGAGCAGGCTTAGGAGCCAGTCCATGGTCAGTTCTCCAGGTAGGGGCCCGGCCGCAGAGGCCGGGCCCGGAGAGGATCAGGAGGAGCGCCGCGAGGGGGCCGGGGTGTGCCGCCAGTTCGTGATGGAGCGGCTGGTGGGGAGCGCATCGATCGCGGCGTGCCCGGCCCGGTCCGCCTTGCGGACGGCCTTCGCCCTGCGCTGCTGGCGGGACTGGGGCTGGGCGGGCTGCTTCTTGCCGAAGCCGAGCATCAGGCGCCCTCCCCGATCCGGCCCACGAGCACGAACGGCTCGCCGTCCAGCTCGCAGATCGCGTGGAACTCGGCGGCGCAGCGGCCGTCGGCAGAGGCGTCGGTGACCGTCAGGCGGTGGCACCAGGCCTCGCGGGGCAGGCCGGCGACCTCATCGATCGTCAGCGGCTCGGCGAGGCGGTAGGCGAGGCCGCGGTGGTCGAGGCGAGCGATGCCCAGACCGGGCACGTTGCGGATGCTGTTCACCGGATACCGCCCGTCTGGTCGGCCTGGCGGTTGCGCGCGGTGCCGACGTGGCGGCGCAGGCGCACGGCGTAGTCGTTCCGGCAGCCGAGCGTGTCGCGGACCTTCTTGGTGCTGAGCTCGTCGCCGCGGGCGGCGAGGTCATCGGCCAGGATGCGGACCCGGGCGATGTCGGCCGGGTTGAGCGGGCGTTCCCCGGCGATCGCGGAAGCGTTCCCGTCCTGCCCCTTCGAGGGCTCGAACCCGAGCTCTCGGCTATCAGGTGTGGATGCGCACGACCCAGTTCCGTAAAGGACTTCGAGGCTTTCGGTCGCGGCCGGGGAAGCGTTCCGCAGTCCGCCGGGAACGGTGTCAAGGTAGACGCCGTCGGACGGCCCCGTGGGCAGCGGGAGGGTGAGGGCGGGGAACGGGTCGTCGGGCATGCCCGGCCACAGGTCGGCCGGCGCCGGGAGTGCGCTCAGCTCTGCCACCCGGGCGCGGGCATTGAGCCGCCGGGCCAGCAGGTCGGCGGTCAGGCCCGGGACGGTGACGCCGTGGACGTACTCCCAGGCGATGCGCCACGCCTCGTCGGCCGGCAGCGCGCCGAACGGGGCCGCGGACAGCAAACGGTCGGCGACCTCCCGGACTTCCGGGTGGTGCTCGGAGCGGCGCCGGGTGTGCTCGGCCCGGTCCTTCGCCTGCTTCTTCTCGGCGGTGGTCGGGCCGCGGCCGCCGTGGGTCTGGAGGTCGGTCAGCCAGACGGCGCCGATGCTGGACAGAGCCAGCACGAACGCGACCCAGTGGTGCGCGGGGTACTGCTGCCAGCCGTGGGCGAAGTTGATGCCCCCGGCGACGATGCCGGCCGCCCACGCGCCGAGCCGGTAGGTGCGGGTGGAGCGCTCACCTTCGGCCTGGGCGCCCATGGCGACCAGCGCCCACGCGCCGCCCTCCAGCATCGCGGCCAGAAGTACCGCGAGCAGCAGGTACACCTTGGCGCCGTCGAGCGCAGCGACCTGGGACACCAAAGCCGGCACGATCGAGCAGGCCTGCACGAGCCGGACGAACGCCCTCGCCGGGTTGGCCGACACCCACCCGGTCACCCGGCCGAGACGTGCGGCCCGCGCCGCCCGGCGCCGGTCCCGGGCGTCCTCGGCGGCGCGCTGGTCAGCGTCTCGCCGCTGACGGGCCGCCTCGGCGTCCAGCCGGTTCTGCTCGCGCTCGTCCCGACGGTCCGCTCGGGCGTCGGCGCGGTCGGCCTGGCGGTCGGCCCGCCGCTCGGCGCGGTACTCGCCCAGCCCGCTCACGCGGCCACCAGCTCGACGTCGGCGGTGCGGCGGAGCGCCGCCCGGAATCGCAGCGGTACCGGCGCCATCTTCATCTGCTGCTCGGCGAAGGCGGCCAGCTCCGGGTCCTCCCGGCGCAGGTCAGCCAGCACCTCGTACGCCACGTCCAACCGGGCCCGGCGCTCGACCACGGACTCGCCGGGCACGCCAGCGAAAAGCTCCTCGTCCACGCCCAACGCCAGCTCCGCGAACTCCTCGGCGCCCAAGGCGTGTTGACCTGCAACAATCGACTTCACGGGTCTACCTCTTCCAGTGGGAGGTGTGCCCCAGGGGCCGCCGCGCGCCCGGCCAAGGAAAGCGCGGCGGCTCCGACTCCGGGGCCGGCCACTCGTCACGTCACAAGCAGCCATGACCCCCGGCCCGCCGCAGGCGGCACGGGTCGGGGACCAAAGACACTCGTTCGCTGAGACCGCGCCGCGTCGGCGCCGAGAAGTCCGGCGGCGAGCTGGCGGGGGTGCGTCTTTCAGGGCAGACGCGGACCACTCGGTCCATGCCATCCGCATGCCAAGGCGCGGTCGACCTCGGCCCGATCTGTCCCGGGCCCCTTCGCCTATCCCCATAGGCGCATTTGTGCAGCTCAGAGCAGCCCAAAGAAGGCCCCTCCGTGTCGCCCCTGTCTCACTTGGTGCGACACACACAACATAGGCAACCTGCTTAGGCAGGTCAGGAGAGTTGGGTTTCTCGCCCCTGTTGGGCACCTGCCCTAGCATGGGGAGATGGCCCTAGACCCGGACGACTCCCGTCCCCCGTATCAGCAGGTCAGCAGCTCTCTGCGGGCCTCGATCCTCACGAAGAAGCCAGGCTTCGAGACCGGCGACAAGCTCCCCTCCGGTCCTGAGCTCGCGAAGCACTTCGGCGTGGCGCGCGGCACGGTGGACAAGGCGCTCGACCTGCTCCGCACCGAGGGGCTGATCGTGACCCGGCAGGGGAGCGGCTCGTTCGTGCGGGAGCGCACCTCTCGGCCGGTCGGGCTGCGGCCTCACCTCGAAGCCGCCTTCGAGCAGCAGCAGGTGACCCTCGACTTCGCCGGCTTCTCCAGCGAGACGCTGCACAACGCGCTGCAGGAGCCGCTCGACAAGGTCCGCTCCGGCCGGCTGGCGCCGGAGTCCATCACGGTCCGCCTGCTGCTGCCGGACACCACGGCGCCGATGGCCGTGCCGGTCCTGGTCGACGGGCTCCAGGACGAGGCTGCCCTCCGGGAGCGCGCCCGCAACATTGCCCTGACGAACGCCGGCGGCATCGCTCACTCGGTCGAGATGCTGGCCGAGCTGGGCCTGGTCCAGAAGGCGAGCGTCCAGGTCAAGGTGCACCGGGCGTCCAGCCTGTTCAAGCTGTACATCCTGAACCGGTCGGAGGCCTTCTTCGGCTTCTACCCGCTCCGCGAGCGCACCGTCTCGATCGACGACACCGCCCACACCTTCTACGACGTGACCGGCAAGGACACCACCCTGTTCCACCACGCCGCCGGCCCGGACGACGCCTCGCTCGGATCGCAGTACGTCCAGCAGGCCCAGATGTGGTTCGACAGCGTGTGGTCCACGATCGCCTACGAGCGACAGCCATGACCGCCACCCCTCGACAACTCGCGGACGTGCTGCGGCCGGTGAAGCACATCCTCCTCGACTTCGACGGCCCGGTCTGCTCGGTCTTCGCCGGTCTCCCCGCCCCCGAGGTCGCGCGGCGACTGCGTGAGGGCCTGCTCGCCGCTGGCGAGCAACTCCCCGCCGGGACGGAGGAGGAGAGCGACCCGCTCGCCCTGCTCCGGCTGATCTCGGACGCCCGCCCCGATCTCACGGCGAGCACGGACGCCGCACTGGCCGCGATGGAGACCGAAGCCGTCCGGGCCGCCCGCCCGACCCCGGGCGGAGAATCGGTTCTGCGGGCTGCTGCCCGCTCCGGCCGGCTCGTCTCGGTGGTCAGCAACAACGCGGGCGCGGCCATCGAGGCCTACTTCGCCGAGCACGGCCTCAGCGACTGCGTGGCCGGCGTCTTCGGGCGCGTCCCGGGCGACCCCTCGTCCATGAAGCCGAACCCGCGGCTCCTACTCGAAGCGATGGAAGCCGCGGGCACTGGTCCGGAGCACTGCATCTTCGTTGGCGACGCAGCCCGTGACGTCGAGGCCGGGGAGGCCGCGGGCGTCCCGACGATCGGCTATGCCAACAAGCCGGGGAAGGATGTCAAGCTAGCCGCCGTCGGCGCGATTGTGATCGTGAACTCGATGGAACACATCGCCAATGCACTGAGTGATCAGTGAGGTGGCTGCATCGAGCCCCTTAGGCCCTAGAGTGCTTTATCGCAGGCCCCTGCCTGAGGAGGACCGATTAGAAGCTTCTCCTGTATGCCCCGTTCTCCGCGGCAGCGGAAACAGTATTCCGGACAAACTCGATCATCGAGATGATCTCGTGGTGTAGCTCTTCGTAGGAGCGTGCATCCACATTTAGGTACTGGCCGTGAGCGATTTCATTCCTTGCTCGCAAGAGTTCATAATCGATCAGGCGTGCCTTCAGGTGAATTGGGTTCGAGTCGAGGCCCAGAGATGCAAAGAGGTCGAAGCACCGCTCGCTGTTGAGGTTTGACTGGGTATCCACCCCCTTTTTCCATGGTATTTGAGGGCGGGTAGAGGCTTCGTCGAGAAGTGTTGTTACCCGGTGAATTAGTTTTCGAGAATGAGAAACGCCCTGCCGCGAATCCAGGGATGCCTCCAAGGCGAGGGCGACGAATGCCGGATGAAGTTCGGAATAAGTCATTCTCCTGCGGCCAACGAATTTCAGATAGGCGGATAGGCAGAACTTTGAATGCCCCTCCCAGTGCGCATAAAGGATTGGGACTCCAGCCCGACATAGGGCGCGCTGAGTGGTGCTATCTGAGCTGGCGCGACGAACGCTGCCAAGAAAGCTATGGAGCTCGCTTCGGCGCCAAGCCAGATCTTCGTCGAGGGCGTCCTGCAGCTCGCTTACTGTGCGCAAGTCAGGCCTCCGAGAAGATCCGCTTACCTACCTCATACATATGCGGAATGCGCAGGTCGGCTGACTTTCCAGCCCCTGTCCTTTGCTTGAATACGCTATCCTCCCAGACCATCTTTACCCGCTTTTTGATTTCCTCGCTGCGGATGGCCGAGTCGAGATTTGCCCAGTAGGAGTAGTTGAGCCCCAGCCCCGTGGAGACCGCTTCGAAGGCGGACACGGTAAATCGTCCACTGAAAATGTCAGAGTCAGGTACATAGCGTTTGAAGGAAGCCTCCCCCAGGGCTTCATGGAGCCAGGTGAAGACGTTCTCAAACCGATCCCCCTCAAATGAGCGATCAAAGTCATCATCCCGGATAAACTGGCGCATGCGACCCGTCAGAAACTCTCCGACATCCTTCAGTCCGCTAAGATCCGACCGCTCGGCAGTCACCATTGAGAGGAATCGGAGCGCGATCTCAGTGCCATACGATTCCTGTTCCTGCCGGTCGCTGATGTTTACAGCGCTGGCGAATGCAGGAAGAGATGCAAGCCCCTTTAGCCACCTGTGGAAGCTCGGATCCAACATCACTGCAAGGCAGTTTCTAGCCTCTTGTTCCGAGAGATGCGTTCCGCTGTTAAGCCTCTGAAACAGGTCAAACTTCGCCTGATCGTCACTGGTGTGCTCGACAATTTGAAAGTCGAGCCTTGCGCGCTTGAAGAACCGCTTCTGGGCATCGGTAAGCTCCGTCACGCCGAGGCCAGCGCCATTCTTAACCTTTTCCTGGTCCCATACGACTCCAGACAGACTCTTTAGGTAGTCGCCGGCCAGTAGGGGTTCTGGCAGATCGAGAATTCCGTCGGAATCTTTCAACTCGGCCATGAAACGGAAGAGGGTGGACAGTCGCTGGACGCCATCCACAACATCCCAAACGCCGTCAGATCGGGCTGCAACAAAAATTGGAGGGATCGGGATTCCGAGGAATACACTCTCGACTAGTCGAGACTGCTGACGAAGGCGCCAGCGGAAAATCCTCTGGAACTCCGGATGTACCTCAAGATCTCTATTGTCATACATTGAGAGAGCTTCATTGATGGCCATGCTGTAGCGATCGGTGTGAATCTCGCGAGATCGCTTCAGAATCTCTTCCTGAAGGTCCATGGGCCCTTCCTCTTCCAGGGAGATCTTCGATGCCATGTTGCCCTCTCGGCTCGACTGCTGAGGCCCTGTTCATTGTGGGCCAGATCAGCGGCGCGAAGTAGGGAAATGGCAAACTTCCTTCAACTTCAGGGAGATCATGCCACCTCTGAGGCGCAAGCTGTCCGGTATGCGCCCATTGAGCGGCAGGAGCCAGCTCGGCCGGTTGGGTCCTTGATGACCAACTGGCCGGACGGCCAGGAGCGATGCAGTGACTACCCGACATAGGGCAGAGGCTGGAAGAGGAGTCTCGTCGACCGCTCGCCGGTGACTGGCGTAGAGCACGACGGTGCCGTAGCAGCGCCAGATCGGACGGCGTGCTGCCGGTCAACTCGGTGCCGTCGGATGATCATGGCTGCCCGAGGGTCAGCGCCTCAAAGGCACAGTGGGATGTGAGTCACATGCCTGGTCTTGCAATGCAGGCACGGCGTTGATCGAGTGCCGTTGGACCGTGATCCGGACCAGGGGCGGACCAGGCGGGGCCCGGGGGCGGGAGTCTGCAGGTCAGAGCGCCCCTGATCAGCGGCCTGTAAATCTGTCGCGCAAGCTACGCAGGTTCGAACCCTGCACCAGCCACCGGATGGAGAACAGCCCCTGATCTGCGGAAACGCGGATCAGGGGCTGTTTTCGTTTTTCCCGCCCTTCCCTCCACCGGCTTCCCCGGGCGCCGATCGGTCCGGCACTTCTTGCACATAGGTTGCAATTACTCTGGACAGGCAGCAGAGTGGGGGCGCGGGGGTGGGAGTCCTTCTCGTCTTCCCAAGCGGCGACCGCCGTGACAGTGGCCCGCCCACCCCCGTCCACGCCTTCCCCTGTGCGCCCGCCGTGCTCCCGCCGTGCCTCCGTGTGCGGCGTCAATGACGCGTTAAAGCCGTTCACGGCCGCGTCAGGATCGCGTACGGGGCGGAGTGGCGTCGGGGAGGCGGCCCGCAGGATCGGAGCAACTACCGACTGCGGAGGTCCCGTCGATGTCCAGCGCCATCTCCACCCCGGCCGTCACGGCCGACCCCCAGCCCCCGGATACCGGCGCGGGCGACGAGCGGCACCGCCTCACGGCGCTCGGCGGCCTGGCCGCCCTCTCTCTGGACGCCATGGCCTCGGTGGCGTACGGGCCGGAGTCGATCGTCCTGGTGCTCGCCGCGGCGGGGGCGTACGGGCTGGGCTTCACGCTGCCCGTCACGGTGGCGATCGCCGTCCTGCTGGCCGTGCTGGTGGCCTCCTACCGGCAGGTGATCGCCGCCTTCCCGGACGGTGGCGGGTCGTACGCGGTCGCCAAGGAGCACCTGGGCCGCCGGACCGCGCTCACCGCGGCGGCCTCCCTGGTGATCGACTACGTCCTGAACGTCGCGGTCTCGGTGACCGCCGGCGTGGCCGCGCTCACCTCGGCCGTGCCGGGCCTGTACGACGACCGGGTCTGGCTCTGCCTCGGCGTGCTGGCCCTGGTGACGGCCGTCAACCTCCGCGGGATAGCCGAGTCGGCCCGCTGGTTCATGGCGCCGACCGCCGTCTTCGTCGTCTCGATCATGGCGATCGTCGTGGTCGGCCTGTTCCGGGACGCTCCGGCCAGCACCGCGGCCGCCGCCGGCCACGCGTCCGTGCTGGCCGAGAACGCGACCACCGTCGGCGCGCTGCTCCTCCTGAAGGCCTTCGCCGCCGGCTGCTCGGCGCTGACCGGCGTCGAGGCGGTGGCGAACGCCGTCCCCTCCTTCCGCACGCCGCGCGTCAAGCGCGCCCAGAACACCGAGGTCGCGCTGGGCGCGCTGCTCGGCGTGATGCTGATCGGGCTGGCCGTGCTGATCGGCCGCTTCCACCTCCAGCCGGTCGAGGGCGTCACCGTGCTCGCCCAGCTGGCCGACGCCTCGCTCGGCCACGGCGCCGCGTTCTACGTCGTCCAGTTCTCCACCGTGGTCCTGCTCGGACTGGCCGCCAACACCTCCTTCGGCGGCCTGCCGGTCCTGCTCCACCTGCTCGCCCGGGACAACCACCTCCCGCACGTGTTCGCGCTGCGCGCCGACCGCCAGGTGCACCGGCACGGCGTCCTCTTCCTCTCGGTCGTCTCGGCGGCGCTGCTGGTCGGCTCCGGCGGGGACGTCAACAGCCTGGTCCCGCTGTTCTCCATCGGCGTCTTCGTCGGCTTCACGATCTGCCAGGTCGGCATGGTCAAGCACTGGTACCGGCACCGGCCGGCCAACTGGCAGTGGAAGGCCGCGCTGAACGGCTTCGGCGCCCTGCTCACCGGCGTCGCGACGCTCGTCGTCACCGGGACCAAGTTCACCGAGGGCGCCTGGGGCATCGTGGTGGCGCTGCCCCTGCTCGTGCTGCTCTTCGAGCTGATCCACCGCGGCTACGAGCGGATCGGCGAACGCCTGGAGCTGGGCCGGGTGCCCGGCGCGGTGGTACGGCAGCGCAGCCTGGTCGTCGTCCCGGTGACGGCGATCACCAGGCTCACCCGGGACGGCCTGTCGGCGGCGCTGTCGCTGGGCGACGAGGTGCTGGCGGTGACCGTCGTGCACGAGCCGGCCGAGGCCGAGGCGCTGCGCCGGGACTGGGAGCTGTGGCAGCCGGGCGTGCCCCTGGTGGAGATCCCGGACGGCCACCGGCGGCTGGGCCGGCCGATCGCGGAGTTCGTGAACCGGCTGGGGGAGGAGCACGCGTACGACCGGCTGACCGTGCTGATCCCCGAGGTGGAGCCGGCCCACTGGTACCAGCGGGCGCTGCAGAACCGGCGGGGCGCCGTGATCGACCGCGCCCTGCGCCGGAGCACCGACGCGGTCGTCTGCCGCCTGCGCATGCGGATGTGACCGCACAAACACCACGTACGCACCGAGTCAACACATTCGAAGACGAACGGTCCCGGACGGCACCCTGCCGACGGGACCGTTCCGCGTCCTGCTCACCCGTCCGCGTCAAGGCCGCGTCAACGTCCTCCGTTCACCCGTATGGAGGGCGTCAGGAACCCATAACACCCCTCTGATGGCTGGTTTGCTGCTTCAGCCGGTCTTCCGCCGGTGCCGCGAGCAGCCCCCCGGCCGGTCGCGGCAGTCTCCCGAACCACGCTGGTGGAGCCCATGTCCGACCTCATCTACGTCGGTGTCACGGTCGCCGTGTTCGCCGTCATCGCCCTGATCGCGCGGGGGGTGGAGAAGCTGTGAGCGCCGAAAACCTCGCAGGTCTGATCGTGGCCGTCGCTCTCGTCGGCTACCTCGTCGTCGCGCTGATCTTCCCGGAGAAGTTCTGACATGGGATCCACTCTCGCTGGCTGGTTGCAGGCCATCGCCCTCGTCGGCGCGCTGGCCCTGTGCTACCGCCCCCTCGGCGACTACATCGCCGGGCTCCTCACCTCGGCCAGGCACCTCAGAGTCGAGCGCGGCATCTACAAGGTGATCGGCGTGGACGGCGACGCCGACCAGCGCTGGCCGGTCTACCTCCGCTCGGTGCTCGCCTTCTCGGCCGTCTCCGTCCTCTTCCTCTACGCCCTGATCCGGCTCCAGACCTTCCTGCTGCTGAACCTGGGCGTTCCGCAGATGGAGGGCCACCAGGCCTGGAACACCGCGATCTCGTTCGTCACCAACACCAACTGGCAGTCCTACAGCGGCGAGTCCGCGATGGGCCACCTGGTGCAGATGATGGGCCTCGCGGTGCAGAACTTCGTCTCCGCGGCCGTCGGCATCGCCGTCGTCGCCGCGCTGATCCGGGGCTTCACGCGGAACCGGACCGACCGCGTCGGCAACTTCTGGGTGGACCTCACCCGGATCTCGCTGCGGCTGCTGCTGCCGATGTCGATCGTGTTCGCGCTGGTGCTGGCCGCCAGCGGCGTGATCCAGAACTTCCACGGCTTCACCGACGTGCACACCCTGTCGGGCGAGGTCCAGAAGATCCCCGGCGGCCCGGTGGCCTCCCAGGAGGTCATCAAGCTCCTCGGCACCAACGGCGGCGGCTTCTTCAACGCCAACTCGGCGCACCCCTTCGAGAACCCGACCGGCTTCTCGAACCTGGTCGAGATCTTCCTGCTCCTGGTCATCGCCTTCGCCCTGCCGCGCACCTTCGGCCGGATGGTCGGCGACAACCGCCAGGGCTACGCGATCGTCGCCGTGATGGGCCTGTTCTGGGTCGCCTCGGCCGCCCTGCTCACCTTCGCCGAGTCGCAGCACGGGGGCACCGCCCTCCAGGCCGCGGGCGCCGCGATGGAGGGCAAGGAGCAGCGGTTCGGCATCGCGGCCAGCTCGCTGTTCGCCGCCTCGACGACGCTGACCTCGACCGGTGCGGTCAACGCCTTCCATGACTCGTTCACGCCGTTCGGCGGGGGTCTGACGATCTTCAACATGATGCTCGGCGAGATCGCGCCCGGCGGTACCGGTTCCGGCCTCTACGGCATGCTGGTCCTGGCCATCGTCGCGGTCTTCGTCGCCGGCCTGATGGTGGGGCGCACCCCCGAGTACCTGGGCAAGAAGCTCGGCGGCCGGGAGATGAAGTTCGCCTCGCTGTACATCCTGACCACCCCGACCATCGTGCTGGTCGGCACCGGTGTGGCGATGGCCCTGCCGGGCGAGCGCGCCGGGATGCTCAACTCGGGTGCCCACGGCTTCTCCGAGGTGCTGTACGCCTTCACCTCGGCCGCCAACAACAACGGCTCGGCCTTCGGCGGCATCACCGTCAACACCGACTGGTACGACACCGCGCTCGGCCTGGCGATGGTCTTCGGCCGCTTCCTGCCGATCGTCTTCGTCATGGCGCTGGCCGGCTCGCTCGCCCAGCAGCAGCCGGTTCCGGCCACCCCGGGCACCCTGCCCACCCACAAGCCGCTGTTCGTGGGTCTGCTGTCCGGCGTGATCCTGATCGTCGTCGGCCTCACCTACTTCCCGGCCCTGGCTCTCGGGCCGATCGCGGAAGGTCTCTCCTGATGTCCACCCCTACGCTCACTCCCGCACCGGCCGATCAGGCCGATCAGGCCGGGGCCGCCGCCCCGCACAGAGTCTCCAGCGGTCTGCTCGACCCGAAGCTGCTCGTCTCCTCGCTGCCGGACGCGGTGAAGAAGCTCGACCCCCGGGTGATGGTCAAGAACCCGGTCATGTTCGTGGTCGAGGTCGGCTCGGTGGTCACCACTGTCTCCGCGATCGCCCACCCGTCGGTGTTCGCCTGGTCGATCACCGTCTGGCTCTGGCTCACCACGATCTTCGCCAATCTGGCGGAGGCCGTCGCCGAGGGCCGCGGCAAGGCCCAGGCCGACACCCTGCGCAAGACCAAGACCGAGAGCGTCGCCCGGCGCCTCACCAACTGGCCCGCCAGTGACGCCGAGGAGGAGGTGCCGGGGACGGC
The DNA here is from genome assembly GCF_040683475.1 of Kitasatospora sp. NPDC093558. Lineage (NCBI taxonomy): Bacteria > Bacillati > Actinomycetota > Actinomycetes > Kitasatosporales > Streptomycetaceae > Kitasatospora > Kitasatospora sp. NPDC093558. The sequence continues at coordinate 46,086 of NZ_JBFBDY010000008.1, forward strand.
CCTGCGGCTCGGCGACCACGTCGTGGTCGAGGCCGGCCAGATCATCCCCGGCGACGGCGACGTCGTCGAGGGCGTCGCCTCGGTCGACGAGTCGGCGATCACCGGTGAGTCCGCGCCGGTCATCCGCGAGTCCGGCGGTGACCGCAGCGCCGTCACCGGCGGCACCAAGGTGCTGTCCGACCGGATCGTGGTGAAGATCGCCTCGGAGCCCGGCAAGTCGTTCATCGACCGGATGATCGCCCTGGTCGAGGGCGCCGCCCGGCAGAAGACGCCGAACGAGATCGCGCTCAACATCCTGCTGGCCTCGCTGACCATCGTCTTCCTGGTCGCGGTCGTCACCCTCCAGCCGATGGCGACCTTCGCGGGCGCCCCGCAGTCGATGATCGTCCTGGTCGCGCTGATCGTGGCGCTGATCCCGACCACCATCGGCGCGCTGCTGTCCGCGATCGGCATCGCCGGCATGGACCGCCTGGTGCAGCGCAACGTGCTGGCGATGTCCGGCCGCGCCGTCGAGGCCGCCGGCGACGTCAACACCCTGCTGCTCGACAAGACCGGCACCATCACCCTGGGCAACCGCCAGGCCGCCGAGTTCCTGCCCGCCCCGGGCGTGGAGACCGACGAACTGGCCAGTGCCGCGCAGCTGTCCTCGCTCGCGGACGAGACGCCCGAGGGCCGCTCGATCGTGGTCCTCGCCAAGACCGAGTACGGCCTGCGGGCCCGCGCCCAGGGCGAGCTGACGCACGCCACCTGGGTCCCGTTCACCGCCCAGACCCGCATGTCGGGCGTGGACCTGGACGAGCCCGAGGGAGTCCACCAGGTCCGCAAGGGCGCGGCCGGCGCCGTCACCAACTGGGTGAACGAGAACGGCGGTTCGGTCGGCGGCGAGGTCGCCACCCTGGTCGACGGCATCTCCGCGGCCGGCGGCACCCCGCTGGTCGTCGCCACGAAGATCGCCGATGCTCCGGCGAAGGTCCTCGGGGTCATCCACCTCAAGGACGTCGTCAAGGAGGGCATGCGCGAGCGCTTCGACGAGCTGCGCCGGATGGGCATCAAGACCATCATGATCACGGGCGACAACCCGCTGACCGCCAAGGCGATCGCGGAGGAGGCCGGCGTGGACGACTTCCTCGCCGAGGCCACGCCCGAGGACAAGATGGCCCTCATCAAGAAGGAGCAGGAGGGCGGCAAGCTGGTCGCGATGACCGGCGACGGCACCAACGACGCCCCCGCGCTCGCCCAGGCCGACGTCGGCGTCGCGATGAACACCGGGACCATGGCGGCCAAGGAGGCCGGCAACATGGTCGACCTCGACTCCAACCCGACCAAGCTGATCGAGATCGTCGAGATCGGCAAGCAGCTGCTCATCACCCGCGGTGCGCTGACCACGTTCTCGATCTCGAACGACGTGGCCAAGTACTTCGCGATCATCCCCGCGATGTTCGCCGGCGTGTACCCGGGCCTGAAGCACCTCAACATCATGGGCCTGCACAGCCCGCAGTCCGCGATCACCTCGGCGATCATCTTCAACGCCCTGGTCATCATCGGCCTCATCCCGCTCGCCCTGCGCGGCGTCCGCTACCGTCCTGCTGACGCGAGCTCGCTGCTGGCCCGCAACATCGGGGTCTACGGCCTCGGCGGACTGATCGTGCCGTTCGTCGGGATCAAGCTGATCGACCTGATCGTCCAGTTCATCCCCGGCCTCAGCTGACGCAGGGAAGAGGAGAAGAGCACCATGTCCAAGCCCCTGCCGACGATCGTCCGCACCCACTTCACCGCGCTGCGGATGCTGCTGGTCCTGACGGTGATCCTCGGGATCGCTTACCCGCTGCTGGTCACCGGCGTCAGCCAGGTCGCCTTCAGCGACAAGGCCAACGGCTCGATCGTGAAGTCCGACGGCAACCAGGTCGGTTCCAGCCTGCTCGGCCAGAACTACAACCTGCCGAAGAAGAACCCCGACGACCCGAAGGAGGACCCGGTGCCGGACCCGAAGTGGTTCCAGCCCCGCCCCTCCGCGAACAACCACGCCGGCGACAACTCGGGCGCCTCCAACCTCGGCCCGAACAGCGACGACCTGCTCAAGGCCGTCAACGACCGCCGCGCCGCCGTCGCCGAGTTCGACGGCGTCGCCCCGGCGAGCGTCCCGGCGGACGCGCTGACCGCCTCCGGCTCCGGTCTCGACCCGCACATCTCGGTGGCCTACGCCAAGGAGCAGATCGACCGGGTCGCCAGGGAGCGCAAGCTCCCGGTGGAGACGGTCGCCAAGCTGGTCGACAAGTACACCGAAGGCCGTTCCCTCGGCTTCCTCGGCGACGAGGGCGTGAACGTCGTCCTCCTCAACAAGGCGTTGGTGGAACAGAAGTGACAGCCATACGGCTGGAGCTGTGACACGGGCCGACCCGGGCGGGGCACCAACCCCCGCCCGGGTCGGC